>JAILID010000118.1 GCA_024695465.1 Lachnospiraceae bacterium
GACTACCGATATCCGGGTCGCTTTTCCCGGTCTCCCATTTGCTGATCGCCTGGTTGGATACACCGATCATTTTGGCAACGTATTCCTGCGACATTTCGTTTTTGATGCGGAGCTCCCGCAGTCTTTTTCCCAAGTACTTCATACGTCACCACTCCGATCATTGTTGATATTATTTTACCTGAAAGCTTCCGTGTTAGTCAATTATACGATGATATCAATGATTCTCCCAATGGTTGGATTGTCTGTGCTGGAAGCCGACGGGGACGGTCCTTCCCGACTCTCTCCCCTTCTATCGATTCAGGGGGGGAGTCAAAAAGAACCGTCCCAATGGCGTTAAGATAGGCGTTGAAACCGCTTTAAAGGATGGTATAAGGGGAAGGAATTGAAGAATAGGAGCAGCCGGAACGGGCCAAAGCAAAAGAAGGGCATAGCAAAAGAGCAGCCACGAATGCCTGCTTAATAACCGTTTGAAGCGGGTTCAACTCAAGTCCTGTTCTGCAGCGATTTAAGGCATTGGGAGCGCATTTTTCTCTCAAAGGATCTGCCTGGACGCACAGGGGTAATGCCTCGGTTCAAGGAGACCAGCAGTTTGGCGCCGGATATACGGCCAAGTAAAAACGATCTGCATTTGTAAATAGCATCAGAAAAAGAGATGCAGCAGGAGAAACGGGCATTATTATTCGGCGATCCGGCGCATGAAACAATGAGAGAGATCAGGTTATATAAGATCAGTTTTGCAAAGATTTCCTGAATCAGGAATTCTCTTTTGATGCTGTGGAAGTAATTCAATGCAAGGTTGAACTTGAGAAACCGGAAAGAGGTTTCCACACCCCATCGCATACCGTAAAGGAATCGAAGATCGTCCAATGAGAATGTATTCTTCGGAAGATTTGAAACCAAGAACTCATAGGAACCATCAGGAAGGCGCAGCTTTACCAAGCGGAAAAACAGCGTGTATGTACTCGTTTTATCTCCGGGAGGAATGAAGTCAAAACGCCGCAAAGGATGAAGCCATTTATACTTATCCGGAAACCTCTTTTGAAGGGTATTGCGCTTTCTGGAAAGCACGAATTCGCAGGAAATCTCACAATCGTCATCAGAAGGTAAACGGCAACTGCGGAAAGGAGAGCGTGCTTCGTCGATGTTTTTCGCCCGTATGAGGAAATAGTGATGGGATTCAGCAATGTGGGCCAGGACGTTGTAGCTCAAGAAACCGCGATCCGCAATGAAAAGGCAATTGTCGGGGAACAGATTGCGGTCAACCATCGCACAGCAGGCGTCGGTCTCATGCAGTTCCCGCCTTGGCTGGATAACAGCATCCACATATCGCTTTTCGAGAAGGTCAAACATAACCGTCGTGTGGAACTGGTAGTAACCGCCGTTATTGGAATTGAACGGGATGAAAGAGAGCGTATCTTCTTCATCTGCGGGGATATTGGAGTCGGTGCCGTCACAGGCGATAAGATGAAGGCCTTTATACTGTTTACGGAAGGGAATCTTACTGTTAAAGTGCTTCAACAGATGCGGGAAAGCAGATGAATTCAGTTTTGCGCGATTCTGGATAAAGGCGGATTTCGTGAGAGGTTCTTTTTTCAAGTGACAATAGAACTCGAATAATTCTCGGTTCAGGCTGTGGGCTTCCATAGTCATAATGGAACGGATCGTATCCGAAAAGGTACCGATCCGGCGTCTGGAAAAATCTCTGCCCGGACGCTTTACAAAACTGCCGATGTCGTTTTCCATTTCTTTGAGGGAGAGGTGGAGCGTTGATCGGATATGTGCGGGTGTCATTCTCATTGGCATAGGGCACCTCCTTGAAGTGAACAACGTACATTCACAACAAGGGCCGCCTTTGCCATCCTAAACATTAGAAGTGGCAAAGGCGGCCGCACATTTTTACTTATTTGTCAAGGGTATTTTGCGTTTTTGGGAGAACTATTTTCCTTAACTAAACGCCATTGGGACGGTTCCTGTTGACTCCTTTTCCGATCCTTTTAAGATCGTGGAGAGTCAGAAAGAACCGTCCCCGTCGACTCGCTGCCGCCTGTTTGACCTTATTTCGTGTAATTCTCCGCCTGTCTGCGGAACATCTCGGCATATACGCCGTTCATTTCCATGAGCTCCTCGTGGGTGCCCTGCTCCGCCACCTCCCCGCCGCTGATGAGGTAAATGCGGTCCGCGTCCCGGATGGTGCTGAGGCGGTGGGCGATCATGATGGTGGTGGTCTTGCTCACATCGAACATCAGCCTGGTCATCTGGTATTCCGCCAGGGGATCCAGGGCGCTGGAGGGCTCGTCCAGGATCAGAACGCCGAAATCGTCCATGAGCAGCCTTGCCAGGGCCAGCTTCTGGGTCTCGCCTACGGAGAGCATGATCCCGTCCTCCACGAATTCCCTGGACACCGTCTTTTCCATATCGTCCAGCCGGTCCAGCCCCACGGTTTTCAGGGCCTTCATCCGCCGCTCGTCAGAGGCCCCGGGATTATAGTATTGCAGGTTCTCCCGCAGGGTCAGGGCATAGAGATTGGCGTCCTG
>JAILID010000136.1 GCA_024695465.1 Lachnospiraceae bacterium
GTCCCGATAATCTTCGCGCCGAGGCAGAGCACGTTCGTGTCATTGTGCTGCCTGGAGAGCGCCGCGCACAGCGGGTCCTGGCAGACCGCCGCGTAGATCCCGCTGATCTTGTTCGCGATCATCGCGCTGCCGTAGCCGACCCCGTCGACAAATATGCCCCTGTCGCACTCACCCTTCGCGACCGCCAGCGCCGCGGGGTAGACGTAATCCGGCAGGTCCGCCGCGTTCTCGTCATAGGTTCCGAAGTCCACCACCTCGTGTCCCATTCCTTCAAGGAGCGCCTTGATCTCATTCTTCATTCTGGTTCCGGCATGATCATTTGCCATCGCGATCTTCATAACTTTCCTCCGTTCTATACAATATCAGATGGATGTTACACCTCAATTTTACTCCCTCACCTGCCGCTTCGTCAATTTATATCGACACAGCGCGGACGGTTCTGACGACGTCGAAGGGACGGTTCTCTCGACGTCGCTTTAAGGCGTTAAAGACAAACAACTCTCAATCACGCGCCAAAACATCGTCAAATAATGCGCAAAAAATCCCCATCATCTTGCTTTTAATCTCAAAACACCTTATACTGAACAGGCACGCTCAATAACACCCGTTTTTGCTCGCAAACCAATTATCACACTGTACTGACAGGAGAAAATATATGAACCTAAGCACCCTGAAACCTGGCCAGTCCGCCCGCATCACCGAAGTCGGAGGCGAGGGAGCCCTGCGCCAGCATTTTCTGGACATGGGCGTCATCCCCGGAGCCGCCGTCACGGTGATCAAGCTCGCCCCCTTAGGCGACCCGATGGAGCTCCGCATCCACGGATATGAGCTCACGCTCCGCCTTGCGGACGCGGAAAAGATCGCCATCGAACCGCTCACTGCCGCCGAGGAACACAAGACAGAGACAAAAAGAAGGCGCAAAACCGAACACCCCGGTCTCGGCGAGGAAGGCCGCTTCCACCCCAAGGGCTCCGGCGACCCGCTCCCGGAGGGCACCGTCTTAACCTTTGCCCTCGTGGGAAATCAAAACAGCGGCAAAACCACCCTCTTCAACCAGCTGACCGGCGCGAACCAGCACGTCGGAAATTTCCCCGGCGTCACAGTCGACCGCAAGGACGGCGTGATCCGCAAGCATCCGAACACCCTCATCACGGACCTGCCGGGCATCTACTCCATGTCCCCCTACTCGAAGGAGGAGCTGGTCTCCCGGGATTTCGTATTGGATGACCATCCGAAGGCCATCATCAACATCGTCGACGCGACCAACATCGAGCGCAACCTCTACCTGACCATGCAGCTCCTGGAGATCAACATTCCCATGGTCGTCGCCCTGAACATGATGGACGAAGTCCGGGGCAACGGCGGCACGGTCGACGTCAACCGGATGGAGGCCATGCTTGGCGTCCCGGTCGTCCCGATCTCCGCCTCGAAAAACGAGGGCGTGGACGAGCTCGTCCGGCACGCCGTCCACATCGCGAAATACCAGGAAAGGCCCCAGAGGCAGGATTTCTGCGGAGCCGAAGACCACGGCGGCGCGGTCCACCGCGCGATCCACGCGGTCAGCCATCTCATCGAGGACCACGCCGCCCGCAGCGGCCTTCCGCCCCGCTTTTCGGCCTGCAAGCTGATTGAAGGCGACGAACTCATCGCCGGGCGCCTGGATCTCGATCAGCACGAAAAAGAAATGCTTGGGCACATTGTCCTTCAGATGGAAAAAGAACGCGGCATGGACCACAGCGCGGCCATGGCGGATATGCGCTTTGACTTTATCAAAAAGGTCTGCGAAGCCTGCGTCGTCAAGCCCCACGAGAGCAGAGAGCATCTCCGCAGCCAGCAGATTGACAGGGTGATTACCGGCAAATACACCGGCATCCCCTTCTTCGTCGGCGTCATGGCTCTGGTCTTTTACCTGACCTTCTTCCTGATCGGCCCCTTCCTCCAGGATCTGTTCGCAGCCGGGATCGATCTCTTAAAGGGCGCGGCTCAGCACGGCATGGAGGCCGTCCGCGTGAACCCGGCTATCCAGAGCCTGGTGCTCGACGGCATCTTCGAGGGCGTCGGCACGGTCGTAAGCTTCCTGCCGATCATCGTGGTCCTGTTCTTCTTCCTATCCATTCTGGAAGACAGCGGCTACATCGCCAGGGTTGCATTTGTCATGGACAAACTCCTCCGCCGCATCGGCCTCTCCGGCCGCAGCATCGTGCCCATGCTTATCGGCTTCGGCTGCACGGTTCCCGCAGTCATGTCCACCCGGACCCTACCCAGCGAGCGCGACCGGCGGATGACGATCCTCCTCACGCCTTTTATGTCCTGCACCGCGAAGCTGCCGATCTACGGATTTTTCGTAAGCGCCTTCTTCCCGGAGCAGAGCTGGCTCATCATCACCGCCCTCTACCTGCTGGGCATCGTCACCGCCATCCTGGCCGCCTTCGTCTTCAAGAAGACCCTCTTCAAGGGCGAAGCCGTACCGTTCGTCATGGAGCTGCCAAACTACCGCTTCCCGAGCGCCAAAAATGTCGGCCAGCTCCTCTGGGAAAAATCAAGAGACTTCCTGCAGCGCGCTTTCTCGGTCATCCTGATCGCGACGATCGTCGTCTGGTTCCTCTCAAGCTTCAACTTCGGCTTCAACCTGGTCGAGGATTCCCACGAGAGCATCCTCGCGGCCGTCTCCGGCTTCTTTGTCCCGCTCATGAGACCGATCGGCCTCGGCGACTGGCGGATCATCACCTCCCTCGTCAGCGGGTTCATGGCCAAGGAGAGCGTCGTCTCGGTCATGGAGACCCTCTTCGTCGGCGGCGTCACCGCGATCGGCACGCTCTCGGCGGTCTCCATGCTGGTCTTCAGCCTGATCTACACCCCCTGCGTCGCCGCGGTGGCTGCCATTAAGCGCGAACTCGGCGGCCTCTGGGCCTTCGGAGTTGTCCTCTGGCAGTGCGGTCTCGCCTGGGTCATGGCGCTGATCGGCCGCCTGATCGGCCTCGCGCTGGGCCTCGGTTAAAAAACTTATACACCAGCCTGTTGGGCTTCTGTTCTTTGCCTCAAAAGATGATATCGCCCCGGATTGCTCCGTGCTTCGCTTCGCTTGCACTCACACAATCCTGCAAAAACTCATCAAAAGCCTCGCTCGTTTCACTTCGCGCGGCTTTTTGATTCGTTTTTATTAGCTCATCTAGTGGCCGGGCAGGGGTCCGAGCAAGCTCACCCCTGCCGGCCATCGATGCCGGGCGATATCATAAAAATGAACATCTTCGATATCCTGATCCTTCTCATCATAGCCGGCACAGCCGCCTTCTTTTTCCGGAAAAATAAGAAGCGCGGCGGCTGCGGCGGCGACTGCAGCTGCTGCAGTTCCGGCAGCACCTGTGCCTCCAGAAAGGACAAGACGCCCGGGCAATAATGCCCGGGCGTCACAGAATCCGACACCTGCCATGTCATAGTCACAAAAGCTTTACTTTGGCCTGTTTTTTGTAAAACGCGGCGCCATAACAGAGGATCTGATCATAGCCGTAAAGCCCCTCAGCATACTTCCCATCAAGGATCTGCTTTATCGCCTTATCACAATCCTTCTCCAGGTCAGACTCCTTATCCGATTTCTTCGCCTCAATAATCACAGCCCTTCTGTTTTTTCTATCCTTTAGAAATATATCCGGCCTTCCGAGGCCTTTCTCTTTATTGGCTTCAACTTCGTATCCCCTTCCGACAAATACACCTGCAAGGAATGCATGGTAATAGTCCTCGTGGTAATCATTATAACTGATCGTATCCCATAACAGACCGGATAGTATTTCGCCGGATCTTACTTCGTCCTTTTCCCACAAGGCTTCCAGAAGATTCTGTATCGAATCGGCGTTTACAGTATCCGTGAAATATCTTACAACGGAATCCTGAAAAATAGACGCGATCTCTTTATTGGGTATCTTCAGTGAAACCATATCCCCATCTTCATCCGGATCAGCCTTTGTGACATAGCCTGTCATCAACAGGACACTCCATAGATTATCTTCCGTGGAATGAAGGGTGTCATACGTTAACTCATCGGATATCGCCTGAACAATGCTCCCGCCATTTAACAGTTTTTCAAATTTTCCCGCGACATCGAAATCCGCGCGTTTTACAAATGTCAGCAAGATACCGTTATGACTGGTGTTTTTCCAATAATTCTTAGGCCTTGCCGCCCTCTTATATCTCAACGCCGATACGTGGTTGATAACATCCCATGGGCAGTAAACATAGGAATTCCCAAACACGTACCCATCATACCACTCCTTGATTCCTTCTGCCGCTTCCCTTCTGTCCGCAAGAGCTAACATCGAATCTACTTCATCTTCAAGGAACCCAAAATACCGGCTGAACCTATCATCCAGAACAGAGTACGAGGCAAAATTATTGGTGCCCGTAAAGATACTCTCCTTTGCGATACGAAGGCATCCCGTGATCACGGCGAATTGAAGGAACTCATTATCTTTAAGGGCAGCGCTCATAATCCCCTTGATAACATCAAGCATCCTGGAATAGTATCCGTTCGTTGCGGTATCCTTTTCACTTGCCTTCGCCAAAGGTACATCGTACTCATCGATTAGGAGAATGGCCTTTTTTCCATAAACCGCGCTCATCATTCGCATGAGCGTTTTTAAGGAATTTTTTATATCAGATTTTTTTCCTGATTCAGATTTCAGTCTCCGAAACACGTCCCTGTCATCTTCATCTACAGCATCCGTATCAATTGCATCCGCAAGGTCTTTACATACATCCGCAAGCCTGACCCCTAACATATCGTACGCGTCAGCGAATTCTTCTGCCTCAACATCCTTAAAAGAGACAAACAGCACCGGGTACTGATTCATCCACTCCTTGCAGAAATTACTATGTTCTGTTATGACAAGCCCTTCAAATATCCCAGAGTTCAACTTCACACGCCGGACCAGAGGTATACAAACTAACCACAACTCCAATAGTGCCTGCCGGGTAGCTCTCTTTAGTCACAAGAGTTCTGACTTTCGTATTTTCAGTTATCACTATCGTCTCTCCTAATAT
>JAILID010000144.1 GCA_024695465.1 Lachnospiraceae bacterium
ACGGGTTTCATAGCCTAAGGCCTCCAATCGAGTTAGTGTAGGTGACCGGCGCGGGCCACATACCTTCTCGATTGGTCGCCGAAGGCGACCGCAAATTTTTGCGGTTTTGTCAAGTGTTATTTGCGATTTTTCCCGAAAAAAAATTCTGCATAATATGCAGAAAGGTGTGAGGGAGACGCAAAAAGATGACCCCTGATCGCTTATGGATCAAGGGCCTGGAATTCCGAAAGGATATGAAACATTATAAAGGGAGGAACAGCATGCGGGACGAATTGCTGATAGAGATCAGGGTAACGTGTAAGGAAGCGGTCAGCGTGGAAGGCCAAAACCGGAAAATCGTCATGATCCCGTTCACCGGAGAGGCTTCCGGACCGTATTTTACCGGTTCTGTGATCGGAACCGGCGTGGATACGCAGAAGATCGAAAAGGACGACAGCATCATGCTATCGGCACGGTATATGCTGGAGGGGACTGACAGCGCGGGAAACAGCTGCCGCGTCTTTGTGGAGAACCAGGGGAACTGGACGATCGGACTTACGCCGACCATTGTGACGGACAGCCCGGTGCTCGCCCGCTGGGAAACGGCTCGCCTGTACGCCACGGCGGATGGAATTCCGGAAGGTGTCCTGATTCGGATCTTTTCCGGAGAGCATTCCTGACCATCTTCACCAATGCGCTGGATTTCTCCGATACCCGGTGAAAAAACTTTGGAGAGGGACAGAACTCTCTTTATTCTGAGAGAAGAATAGGGTAAATTTTTATCAAAAAATGTTTACTCTGTTTTCAGCAGCGGTAGCATCACAAAGAAAACGAAAAAATGAACGGGAAAGGACGTATTGACTACCTGCTGACCAAAGTGCCGGAGGACAAGAAGGAAGTATTTGTTGAAGACCTCAAAGGTGTAGCCAGTTTTGAGGAAGGTTTGTCCGTTCTGAAAAAGTACGACATTTCTCTGACTGAAGAGGAAATGAAGAAGCTGACCGCAAACATTCTGCTAGGCGCCTTTCTCGAATTGGGGATGGAATGGGCGAATCCAAATGAATGATACTTAAAGAATCTATAAGACCGAAAACACCGGTCACAAGTGGCTGGCCGGTGCTTTTGACGAAAAGAAAAGATCCTTCCCCTGATCCGGTTCTTTATTGAATATTCAACTCCCGGTATAATTGATTTCGATAGGTTTCATTGGAAGCTGCACGGAAAGCATCGTCTGTTCTGCCGAGTTTTTTTAACTGAGTCATCAATGAACCAAGTTTTGCTTCTCCTTCTATGCGGCCTTCTGCACGACCTTCTGTACGGCCTTCTTGTCTTATTTCTTCTTCCCAGAATTTTCTGGCTTTTTGTTCATCCAGTAACGTAAACATAATTGTTGCGGCCTCCTCATCCTTAAGATAATCTTTCAGAACATCCTGATTCCGGCAGATTCGCAGGGTTTCTTCCACGGCTTTCCGGTTTCTTCCGTGTTCCTGAACCTGCTGGTCAAACACCCTGGCGAAGGTGATAAACTGGTCAATGATATCTCCCGGCGTACTGTCATAAATGATTTTCGCCTTAACGTCCACGAAGATGTTCTTCGGATCGTTGATTCCGAAAATATCTCTTGACAAGGTGATTTCATCTGGTTTGTCCTCTCGATCTCCATGATAGATCACATATAGTTCCGGAATGGGGAGTTTCACGTCTTTGATTCCGTAGATATTCAGGTTCTCTTTGGTGATGTACCGGTTATAAGTATCTCCGAGATACAGCTGAAGGCAGTATTCCGGACGGCTGAAAAGATCGCAGAAGATACTGTCCTTTGAATTGCGGTTGACGTGGGCATCAAAGGTTTCCATCATCGTGACTTTTGGTTCTTTTGCATCCGCCAGGATATCATACCGAACAAAATTGCCCATCAGCTGTATCCTCCTGTCCTGTGTACGGTGATATTGTATCGCAGGGTAGAAGGAATATCAAGGTCTAAGGTGAAACCGTTAAAGAGAGATTTGGCACCCCTGTACCACTGCGGGACCTTACGGGGTTACGGATGCCCTGCCCGCCCGATGGTTTTGTATAAACTGGGGACTGGGGATGGCTGAAGACGGGGGCAAACAAGGGAATGCCTGAAAAAACGGGAAAATGAGCCGATAATTCGAATTGTCAAGCAGAGAACCGGCAAATGATTTCCGGTGATATCAGTTGATGTTTGCCGCAGGCCGGAGAATACGTGAAATTCAGACAGGCTATGGATGAGGGGTATCCCGTTAAAAAGGGAGAGAAGTCGCCCCTGGTCTTTTTCTTTAAGTTTTTTGATCTTCACCCTGGAAACGGAATGCAAAAAGCCAAATACCCCCTTGTTATTCTTACGCCGTCAACGAGATCACTCCCTAACGATCAACGAGGAGGTATGGTTATGTACAATCAGAGAAATACCCTGAACATGGCAAACAAAAAGGCTGACCTGAAAAAGAATTCCCTTCTCATTGGCGCAGGCGTCCTGTTCGCTCTCTCCGCTGTTGTGGGTCTCATGTGGGGGCAACTGCTAATCCCGCTGGGCTGCGCGGCCGTGGTGGGCGGCATCCTTCTCCTGTCCATGAAACTATCCTTTGATAACGGCGGAATGACCGCTGCCGCGAACGCAATGTTCGTCGTCGCAATCATCGTCGGCGGGGTGCTGCTGTTCAAGGGACTAACCGCCGGAATCGGCAGGCAGGACGACCTGTCCTACACCAAATCGCTGGACATCACCGCCGACGAGCTTCTCGCCACCAAAGGCAGTGAGGGCACGCAGTATGCGGTCGTCAGGGACGGGCTGATCTCCCGCCATCTGCTCCCGACAGAATACAGTGCCGAACGGGTGGAGGACATCGGCGAGGTGCTGATCGTGAACACCGTTCATTCGAAAACTGGCAGTTATACCAACGGCGGCACAGCCTACCGGACGAATGTCGTCATCACGCTGAAGAGCCTGAAGACCGGCGAGACCATCGACAGCACGACGCTTTATGGCAGCGATCCGCCAAGCCATGTCCGCATCAGCCCGCTGGATCCCAACAAGGATCGGTACGGCAGCGCGCCGTCGGAGGGAAGCATCCGGAACGCCATCGCAACAATGATCAGCCGGGAAAAGGCTGAGGAAGCCCGCCAAAGCCGGGTCACGCTCCTGAGCGATGACGAACTGCTTGATCTGATGCACGGGGTAATTACCGCAAGCGTCGGTGACGATGGCTGGTCCAGCTTTTTCGGGGTCGAAGACAAACTGAAGGAAGCGAATCCCGACTTCTCCATCAAGGATTATGGATATAAAGACCTGAAGGACTATTTCAAAAGTGACGCTCATTACGAGGTAAATCTGCGCAGCATTACAGATCCCGATTATTGGGTGAGGGCGGATTATGTGCGCTGGGCGGGTTGAATCCGGAAAAATAAAATGAAAACCCCAGGAACGTTTAATTTCCTGGGGTTTTATGGCGGAGAAGCCGGGATTTGAACCCGGGCGAGCTTTAACACTCCTACTCCCTTAGCAGGGCAGAACTCCGCGAGGCAATACAACGGCTGTATCACTTTTGGTGCTTATATGTTGCTTATACAGTCTATCCGGAATCGGCGCTTGTGGCGGGCGTTTCGCTGGCGCGGTGAAGGCGATTGACGGCTTCCATGGCATCTGCGTCGTCGGGATGGGCGTACCGGTCGAGCATCCTTGTGGTTGACCAGCGCATGACCTTCTTCACGGTCTGAGGGGCTATGCCTTCCGAGATGGCGAGCGCGGTGGCTGTGGTGTGGCGGCAGGAATACGGCTCAAGGCGACGGCAACCGGCAGCTTCCAGGGCGGCATAATAGTCGAGATAGAAGCGGTATTCGCTGACAGGCCAGACGGGGCCTTCAGGATCCGGTGAGGCGGCGATTTCCGCGATGATCACGGGGACGATGG
>JAILID010000065.1 GCA_024695465.1 Lachnospiraceae bacterium
TGTGTCGATGATTTCTTTTGCCTTCTCATCCCGGATGCGGGCGTTCGGGCGGGCGGTCTCGCTCGCGCGGATCGCCAGTGTCACAAGCGCGGTTTCCTGAATATCGCCGAATTTAAGATCCATGGTAAAACCCTCCGTGAATTCGTAAAATGATATTGTAAGGAAAGTATAACATCAATAGTTAGAATAAGCAAACCATAATTAAACAAAAAAGGAGTCGGCTGATGCCGCCTCCTTTAAAATTTGAGATCAGTGAGAAACATTACACAGACGATACTCAGTCGTCCTGGAGGGAAGCCAGTCTCTCAAAGAAGCGGTCCAGCATGTGGATCGCGCCGCCGCAGGTGAGCATGGTTTCAAGGGGCGCTTTTTCCAGCGTTATCTCCGGCGCATAGCCCTCCGGGTAGAACCAGGATGCGCGCAGATGGTTTTTGACGGTTGACATAAAGTTCTCGTCGGCTTCCGCAAAATCCCCGCAGAGAAAGATCTGTTCGGCGTCGAAGGAGAGGTTGATGTTGGAGAGGAGCGTTGCCATTTCTTCCGCAAGGAATGTGGAGGCGGCGATGCCGTCGGGCTCGCCCCGCGAGCTGCTCCTGAAAATATCCCCGAAGGAAGGGGAAGTGAGTTTAAGAAGCGGGCTGTCGGGAAAGGCGGATCGAATATGCCGAAGGGCCGCCCCGGGGGTGATCAGGCTGCCGGAGTGGACATCTTTTCCATTTTCTCTGCCAACGACCATGTAGTGCATCTCTCCGATGATGGAATTTTTGCCGCACTCGATGTGCCCCTGATGAATCAGGGCGCCGCCCATGCCGCGGTCGAAGAAGAGGACCATGGCGCGGCCGCAGTCGGGCTCCAGCTCCCCGTTGTTCAGGATGTAGCGGGCAAATGTGCGGGAGGGCTTGTCCAGGACCAGCAGCTCGGCATCCGGGAAGAAGCGAAGGAAAGACTCGAAGGAAGTGTTGGCCTTCCAGTCCGGATAGAACGGACTTTTTCGCAGGGTCGACCGGTCCATATCGACAAGGCCTCTGATTGTGATGCTGATCCCGAAAATGAAAACCGGTTCGGCAAGGCCGCCCTGCAGCGCCTCCGCCCCGCAGCGGACCACGTCTTCCACCTCATCGAAAGAGGGAAATTTGTTCACGGGCAGCTTCTCCTCGGCCAGTACATCCCGGTAGAGGTTGAAGAGCGTGAAATGGATGAAATCAATATCGATATTGATCACCGCAAAGGCGAGACGGCGGTTCAGCTCGTAGAGCATGGGTTTTCTGCCTCCAATCTTGGTGGAGTCGCCCTTGCCGGATACGGTCAGGATCCCCTTTTCAACAAAGAAGTCCGTGGCTTTGGAGACAGTGAGCCTGCTGAGCCCAATCGTCTCGCTGATGTCCCGCGGCGTGTGCGGGTTTCCGTCCCGGTAAATTCCGAGGATGGTCCGGCGGTTGACGTATTTCAAATCAGTGGGGAGAACCCCTTTTGCATTGTTCTGTTTCAGCATGGCAGATCAATCCTTTTTTATATTTGATATCTTATTATACCACAACAAAGATAAAAAATAAAGTTCTGTAATAAAGTTAAATTTCCTGTTGACAAGTGCTTGCGGGAGGTGTATATTCTAATTAACAAAGTTGCGAAATAAAGTTGCAAAACAACTTTATACAATCGAACGCCGAAACAGGAGGGTAAAAAAATGGAATACCGCAAAGCAAAATGGGCAGATGTCGTTAAGTACTCATTCGGAGGTCTCGGTTCGAACCTGGCATTTATTCTTGCCATGTCGTACCTGACCTTCTTCTACACGGACATTTTCGGGATCCCGACGATGGTCGTATCGGGACTCATGCTGATCTCCCGCTTTATCGATGCATTTACAGATCCGCTGATGGGCATGCTCGGCGACCACACCGTCAGCAAATGGGGCAAATTCCGTCCCTGGATCATGGCCGGCGCACCGTTCCTGGGCGTTCTCATCTGGCTGCTCTTCACAGCTCCGGATCTCTCTCCGACCATGAAGATCGTATACGCCTACGTTGTCTACATCGCTTACTCCCTGGCTTCGACGGTTGTCAATATCCCCTACCACTCCCTGACGCCGGTGCTCTCCGATGACCCGCAGCAGAGAACAGTCATTGTCTCCTTCAAGCAGGGCATGGGCACAATTTCCCAGCTGATCATCACGGTTCTGGCTCTTCCGCTGGTCAACGCTTTCGGCGGCGGAGCAGCAGGCTGGTCCCGCTACGGCGCCCTGATCGGTGTTATGACCTGCATTTCCTTCTGGATCTGCGCATGGGGCGGCAAGCCGTACGACAAGTGCGAGACGAAGAAAACCGACGCTCCGAAGATGAACATGCTGAAGGACCTGCAGCTGCTGGTCAAGAATAAGCCGATGCTGATGCTCATGATCGCGTTCGGCACGGACGTCCTGGCAAATGCCTGCACAAGCGCCGCCAACATGTACTATTTTAAGTATGTCCTCGGCCGTGAAGATCTCGTTCCGACCACTTCCATGATCACTCTGGTCACCAGCGTCATCGCGATCTTCTGCCTGCCGGTCCTGACCAGACTTCTCGGCAAGAAGAAGCTTTACTGGCTGGGTTCCGCCTGCTCCTGCATCCCGCTTCTCATCATGTGGATCCGTCCGACCGCCGGAACCGCGATCCTGATGGGCAGCCTCGCAGCGTTTGGTTTCATTTCCCGCTTCCCGGCAAACCTCGGCTGGGCCATGCTTCCGGAATGCTCTGACTATGCGGAATGGAAATTCGGGCAGAGAGCTGACGGCCTCATGAGCTCCTCGCTCACCTTCATCAACAAGTTCGGCATGGCGATCGGCGGTTTCCTCGCCAGCTTCCTGCTCGGTCTGGTCGGCTTCGTCGCCAACCAGGAGCAGACCCAGGCCTGCCTGAACATGATCGTGTTCCTTCGCTGGGGCACCCCGATCATCGGCTACCTCTGCTCGCTTGCCTCCATGTGGTTCTACGAGCTGACGGACGACAAGACCGCCATGATCCGCAGAGAGCTCGAAGAGAGAAAGCACAAGAACGCATAATAAAGCGCACAGATAAAACAAGTCCGGCAGAACCTGTCGGACTTGTACCCAAATAATCGGGCAGAAAGGAGAGGACATGTCAAAACGGCCGAATATTGTGATTTTCAATCCGGATGAGATGCGGCTGGACGCCATGGGGCACATGGGAAATCCCGCAGCCCGCACACCGTTTCTGGACAGTTTTGCGGAGACGGAAGCCGTCTCGTTCCGGAATGCTTACTGCCAGAACCCGGTGTGTGTGCCTTCTCGCTGCAGCTTTTTCACGGGCCTGTATCCGCACGTTTCGGGTCACAGAACTATGGCTTATCTTTTAAGGCCGGGTGAGAGCTCTTTATTTTCCGAACTCAAAAAGAGCGGCTACCATGTGTGGATGAATGCGAGAAACGATCTCTACGCCGCCCAGTATGACGG
>JAILID010000160.1 GCA_024695465.1 Lachnospiraceae bacterium
TGTGACGAAGGGGCTGGATAAGAATGTGCAGATGAAGGATAGCGGAATTCCATGGATTGGGAGTGTGCCGGAACACTGGAACATTTACCGTATCGCAGATTTGTATGAAGACAGAAATGAGAGAGGCAATGAAGACCTTCCTCTTTTGAGTGTATCTATCAATTCCGGTGTTTCTGACAAAGAACTTTCTGATGAAGAGCAGGAGAGGACGTTTATAAGGAGCGAAGACAAAACCAAATATAAGAGAGTCTATCCCGGTGATTTAACGTATAACATGACGAGAGCATGGCAGGGTGCTTTTGGAGCCGTTCGAGTAGAGGGTATGATAAGCCCTGCTTATGTCGTAGCAAAACCAAAAGCAGGCACGTTGATTGACAGCCGATTTATTGAGGCTTTGTTGAGAAGCCCTACGGACTTGACTCAAGGTGCAAGATACAGCATCTTTCCGCTTTTATGATTGGGCTCGTAAATACATTGCAAATGAAAATTATAAAAAACATATGCAATGTATAGTTGACATACGCGGCGCAGGGTTGTATACTTGGCATTGTAGAGCGAAGGCATAGCAAAACGATCGATCGAATAACAAAGCACTCCGCGAAGCAGAGAGGTATTATTTTGAGAAACCTGAAAATGAAATTCCGGCGGATCGAACAAAACATGTCGCAGACTGAGCTTGCGAAAAAGGCCGGGGTCACGCGGCAGACCATCGGCCTCATCGAGGCCGGCGACTTCAATCCGTCACTCAAACTTTGCATAGCGATCTGCAAGGCTCTGGGCGCCACGCTTGACGAGCTTTTCTGGGAGGATGAAGAGGATGAAAAGTAATCTTGATGAAAGACAGGAGCAGCTGCTGCTCCGGATAGAGAGCCGCGCTTTTTGGCTCGCTTACGCTTTGCTTCTGGCAGCAATAATCGTTCAGACGGTCCTGACGGGTTTTGATTTCAGGATGATGGCAGGCGAGTGGATCGTGTTTATGGTGAGCTGCATTTATGTCGCGGGCGCATGCGCGAAGAACGGCATCTGGGACAGGCGCATCAAACCGAATTGGAAGAGCAACCTCATTGTCTCACTGATTGTCGGCGCCGTAAACGGCGGAATGATGTTCGCGGCGGTGTACCGCGGCCATCCCGAAAAACCCTTAGGCAGTATCGCCGCGGGCGTGTTTAGCGCGGGCGTTTGCTTCCTCATTTGCTTCGCCGCCCTTTCGGCTGCGGCAAGAAAGGTCAGGAAGGTCCAGCAAACGCTCGAAGCCGAGGAACCGGATGAGGTTGAAGCCCAATCTCCGAAAAAATGACAGAATCGAGTTAGTCACTCTGCACGAAAAATCCACAGGGGATTTTGTGAACCATTACGGCTTGCAAAGTCCCCTGTTTCCTTATATACTTTTCATGTAATCGAACGTTCGTTTTGCGAAAGAAACCTGTTTGTGTGGATTGATTGTGCTGTAGAAGGGGGGACTTTGTCTTGACGGACGTTTCTTTTTTGAAAAATGAACTGCTTTCCCGGCTTTCGGGGATGGGCGAGATTTCGGATGATGAAATTCGCCGGAATATCACGGAGCTGATGCTGGAAGAGAGCATGCGGGGTTACATACCGATTGATGAGCGGACCCATATGGCCCGGCAGCTTTTTGATTCCGTGCGGAGGCTGGATATCCTGCAGGATTTTCTGGATGATCCGGAGGTCACGGAGATCATGGTGAACGGGCCGGACCGCATCTTTGTCGAAAAGGGCGGGGTGATCTATAAGAGTGAGAAGCGTTTTTCGTCCAGGGAGAGCCTGGAAGATGTCGTTCGCCGGATCGTCGGGAAGGTCAACCGGACCGTAAATGAGCGGAGTCCCATTGTGGACGCCCGGCTGCCGGACGGGAGCCGGGTCAACGCGGTGGTGGAGCCTGCGGCCATAGGAGGCCCGATCCTGACCATCCGCCGCTTTCCGAAGGAGGCTATCCGGATGGAAGAGCTCATCGCCTGGGGAAGTCTCAGCCGGGAAGCGGCGGAGCTGCTGGACAGGCTGGTGAAGGCGGGCTATTCCATCATCATCGGCGGGGGAACTTCCGCCGGCAAGACTACCTTCCTCAACGCCCTGACAGGCTGTATTCCGAAAAATGAAAGGATCATCACCATTGAGGACAACGCGGAGCTGAGGATTCAGGGGATTGACAACCTGGTCTCCCTGGAAGCCAAGCGGGCCAACATGGAGGAGAACGCGGAGATTACGATCCGGGATCTCATAAAGTCTTCCCTCCGGATGCGGCCCGACCGGATCATCGTGGGCGAGGTTAGGGGCGGGGAAGCGGTCGATCTGCTTCAGGCGCTGAATAC
>JAILID010000162.1 GCA_024695465.1 Lachnospiraceae bacterium
GAAAAAAGAGGGCTCCCGGATCCTTTCCGCCGTCGAGGAGCGGGACTATGTGCTGGCCCTGGCCATCCGGGGCAGGAGCTTCTCCTCAGAGGCGCTGGCCGCCCATCTGGAGGCTTTAAGGCTCGGAGGCAAGAGCAGTATTGCCTTCGTCATCGGAGGCTCTCTGGGCCTGTCTCCGGAAGTCCTGGAGCGGGCTGATGAACAGATCAGCTTCTCGGAGCTGACTTTTCCCCACCAATTGATGCGGGTGATCCTTTTGGAACAGATCTACCGATCCTTCCGGATCGCGAGAAACGAACCCTACCATAAGTAACTATTTTTCATTCGTTTGCCGCGGCGCGCATGCAAAACATGCAGGTATTTTTTGTACTTGATTTTCACGGTTGACGAAAAGTCCGCCTGCTGTTATCATGGGAAGAGATGCTGTGATCTATTCTACAAACCGCAGTTTATCGAATAGATACAGGGAAAGGAAAACCATGAAAGACCGAATCACCTACAGGGAACAAACCGATCAGGAAAACATCCTCCGCCTTCGCGAGGTTCTCTCCGGGATGCCCTCCTTCGTCAGGGATTATTTTCGGGCAATCGACGCCCGAAGCACCACGAGGACCCGGATTTCTTACGCCTATGACCTGCGGATTTTTTTTGAATTTCTCAAGGCCCAAAATCCGCTTTACAAGGAGCAGGAACTCAGGGACTTTACGCTTGAGGATCTGAATCTGCTTACGGCGAGGGATCTCGAGGAATATATGGAATACCTGAAGCTTTACGACGCTCCCGAAAACGGGCACGGCAGCTCCGGCCGTTATTCGAACGGCCTTTCCGGGATCAAGCGCAAGCTGTCTTCCCTGCGAAGCCTATTTACCTACCTCTATAAAAATGAAATGATCACGGTGAACCCGACGGCCCTCATCGATATGCCGAAGATCCGCGAAAAAAATATCATCCGGCTCGATCCGGACGAAACCGCGATCCTTCTCGATTATGTGGAAAATTGCGGCCAGGTCCTGACCGGCCGGGCGCTGAGCTATTACCGGAAAACCCGCGAGCGGGATATCGCGCTTCTGACGCTTCTTCTCGGAACCGGTATCCGCGTCTCGGAATGTGTGGGACTTGACCTTGAGGATCTGGATTTTCGGAACAACGGAATCCGCATTGTCCGCAAAGGGGGAAACGAATCCATGATTTTCTTCGGCGAGGAAGTGGAACAGGCCCTTAAGAACTACCTTGAGGCGCGTAAAGGCGTCAGGGCCTGTCCGGGCCATGAACACGCCCTTTTCTACTCTACCCAGAGAAAACGTCTTACCGTCAAGGCGGTGGAAAACCTGGTTGAAAAATACGCCTCCGCCGTCACGATCAAGCACATCACTCCCCATAAGCTCCGCTCTACCTACGGCACGACGCTCTATAAGGAGACCGGGGACATCTATCTGGTGGCTGACGTACTGGGCCATAAGGACGTCAATACGACCCGGCGCCACTACGCAGCCATGGACGACGAGCGCCGCAGAAGCGCGGCCAAAGCCGTAAAGCTCCGTGAAAAATGAAGGAAGGATTGCAGGAGCGCAAACGAAATGATATAATGAAATTCGGCATATTTGCCCATAAAGGAGGTTTCTCATGATTCAATTTTTGCTTGCGCTTCTTCCCATCATATGGCTGATCGTGGCGATGAGCATCCTGAAAATGCCCGGCTATAAAGCTTGTCTGATTGCCTTTTTCATCACCGCTTTTACGGCGGTCCTTTTCTGGAAGCTGCCCCTTATCAACATGGCCACCGCGGCTTTGGAAGGCGCTTTAAACGCCCTGTGGCCGATCATCATCGTCATCCTCGCGGCGCTCTTCACCTATAACCTGACCCTTGAAACCAGGGCCATGGACAAAATCAAGGCCATGCTGGCCGGCGTTTCTACGGACAAACGCGTCCTGATGCTTCTCATCGCCTTCGGCTTCGGCAATTTCATGGAAGGCATGGCAGGCTTCGGGACGGCGGTAGCCATTCCGGCGGGCATCCTTGTGGGGCTGGGCTTTGATCCTCTTCTCTCCGTCGTCACCTGTCTTCTGCTCAATTCCACGCCTACGGCTTTCGGGTCCGTCGGAGTCCCTACGACCACGATGGCAAATATTACAGGATTTGACGTCGTCGCCATTTCCGGGAATGTCGCCTTGATCCAGATGGCCGTATCCTTCCTGCTGCCGTTTCTTGCGGTCGTCATTATTGGAGGCGGCTTTAAAGCCTTAAGGGGTCTTATCCCCTTTGTGCTGATTGCCGACGCCGCCTTCCTGATTCCCCAGTTTATAGCCGCCAGGCTCATCGGCCCGGATCTCCCGGACATTCTGGGAGCCATTGTCTCCATGCTGGCCATGATTGCGGCGGCCAGGCTGCTCCCGATGAAAAAGTATCCGGAATACGAAGTCGAGGCCGGGGACGGACTGAAGGGGCTCAGCGTTTCCCAGGCCCTGAAAGCCTGGTCTCCGTTCATCCTGATTTTTGTCTTTCTGCTTCTGACCTCTACCCTCGTCCCCTTTATTCACGATCCGCTGGCCTCCTTCAACTCGAAGGTCCAATTCTATACGGGGGAGAATCCCGCTACCCTGACTTTCTACTGGATCAATACGCCGGGCGTCCTGATTCTGATTGCCGGCTTTATCGGCGGAGCCATCCAGGGAGCTTCCTTTAAGACGATGACCGGAGTCCTTGTGAGAACGGTTAAAATGAATGTAAAGACCATCGTAACCATCTGCTCGGTTCTGGCAGTGGCAAAGATTATGGGTTACAGCGGGATGATCAGCGATATCGCCGCCGTCCTGGTCGCTGTAACGGGGTCTTATTTCCCGCTGATCTCTCCTCTTATCGGAACCATCGGCGGCTTCGTAACGGGCAGCGGAACCTCCACGACGGCTCTTTTCGGAGCCCTGCAGGTGCAGACGGCCGAGGCGATCGGAGCCGAGCCGGTCTGGCTGGCGGCGGCGAATCTCATGGGCGCCGGAATCGGCAAGATGATCTGCCCCCAGAGTATCGCCATCGGGACGGCAGCCGTCGGGCTTTCCGGCGTGGAGAGCAAGATTCTGTCCAGGACGATTCTCTATACGGTTTTGTTCGCCCTGATCGGAGGAGCTGTCTGCTTTATCTTCCCGATGCTGGGCCTTGTGCCCTGATTCTTTCTGCCGCGAAATAAAAACGGACGTCTGCGCTTCAATCGCCGCAGACGTCCGTTTTTTATTTCGCAGCCCTTACTTCCAGGGCTTTCCTTATCATTTCCGCCGTCCCCTCGATTCCGAAGACCGAGCTGTTCAGGCAGAGATGGTAGGTGTTGGAAGCCCCCCATTTTTTGCTGGAAAAATAATTGTAGTAATTGCTCCGCATCCGGTCCTTTTTCATGATAAGCTCCCGGGACTTCGTCTCGCTGAAACCGGTTTCCTGCATGATGCGGGCAATCTTATCCTCTTCTTTCGCGTAAATAAAAACAGACAAAAGATCCGGATCCTCCTCCAGGGCGTAATCGGCGCATCTTCCGACAATCACGCAGGAGCTTTCCCGGACTATTTTTCGAATCGTGTTGAACTCGGCTAGGAAAACCTGATGGTCCAGGGGGAGCTCGCCGAAGCCTGCCGGGAAGCTAAGTCCGTAGCCGTCCATAACCAGCGAGTAGAGAAAGCTGTGAGTAGGCTTTTCATCATGTTTTTCGATGACCTCTGCCGCGAATCCGCTTTCCTTCGCTGCCAGATCCAGAAGCTCCTTATCGTAGAATTCGATTCCCAGCGACTCTGCCAGAATCCTTCCGATTTTTCTGCCTCCCGACCCGGTCTGACGGCCGATGGTAACTATGATCCTTCTGTTTTTCATAACGCCAGCCTCCTATTGCCAATAAAGAAAGAGCTTGAGCTTTCGCCTTTTGCTCTCATTTTACTACCAAAGAAGCGGACGTACAAGAGAAAAAATTGTGCAGATTTGCCAAAATCTTCTGAAGGATGTCTGTTTAGAGGATCCTCAGAAGATCTTTAAAGTAATCGGGGAGCGGCGCGGAGAATTCGACGTATTCCTTTGTTCCGGGATGGACAAAGCCGATCGTCATGGCGTGCAGGGTCTGGCCTTCGAGAGAAAACGGACATTTTTTCGGTCCGTAGACGTCGTCCCCCAGCAAAGGATGTCCGATGTGGGCCATATGAACCCGGATCTGGTGCGTCCTTCCGGTTTCAAGCCGGAATTCACAGTAGGTGTAGTTTCGAAAGCGCTCCAGCACCCGTCCGTGCGTCAGAGCCGGCTTTCCGCCTTCCCGGACCACCGTCATTTTCTTTCGATCTCTTTGGTCGCGCCCTATATTTCCTTCGACCGTAAAGCTGTCTTCCGCAATCCTGCCGCAGACGATCCCCCGATACAGGCGGTGGATTGAGTGGTCCTTCAGCTGCCCGGCGATCAGGCGATGCGCGGCGTCTGTCTTGCAGACGATCAGCGATCCGGTCGTATTCTTATCGATTCGATGGACGATGCCCGGCCTTAAGACGCCGTTGATTCCGGAGAGCTCATCCCTGCAGTGAAAAAGAACGGCGTTTACCAGGGTCCCCGACAGGTTGCCGGGAGCCGGGTGCACAACCATCCCCTTCGGCTTATTGACGATCAAAAGCTCCTCATCTTCATAGAGAATGGACAGGGGGATGTCCTCGGGAAGGGCTTTCAACTCCTCCGGAGCCGGAATCCTTACGGATACAAGTTCGCCGGTTTTCATTTTCCGGCTGCCTTTGATCGTTTTTCCGGAGACCTCTACTCTGCCCTCCCCGAACAGTTTTTGCAGATACGTACGCGAATATTCCGGCAGTTCTTCAGACAGAAAACGGTCGCAGCGCAGCTCTTCCAGCTCTTCAGGAACGCTTAGCGTGCGGATCGTATCGTTTTCATCCCTCATCTTCCGCCCTTCCTTTCTTTTCCAGGAAATGAAAATCCTCATCCTTGTAGTAGAAAAGGATCAGCAGGAAGAATAAAAAAGCGGAAACCGTCACGTAGATATCCGCGACGTTAAAGATCGGAAAATCGATGAGCGAGAAGTAGAGAAAGTCTCTCACATAGCCCAGCAGCAGGCGGTCGATAAAATTTCCGAGAGCCCCGGCGCTGACGACCGGGATCAGGAGGCGGAGGGGAAGCATTTTTCTGCTTACCGGAATTTTACCGTAGAGCAAAACCATAAAGGCCAGAAAGACCAGGGTCAGGATGATGAAGAAAAATCGGGCGTTTTGCAGGATCCCGAAGGCAGCTCCGCGGTTTTCCAGATATCTGAGTTCAAAAACGCCCGGAATGAGGACAAAAGGTCCGGTTTGCAGGGCTGTTTCCGCCAGATGCTTGGTGTAAAGGTCGATCAGGGTGAGAATAAGCACAAGGACAGCCGCTTTCAGGCAGGATTTCACGGGCAGATCAGGCTTCATAGGTAATTTCATCTCCATTGATAAAATGTATGCCGTAGAGCAGCTCCTCGTCTGTCACGTCTTCCGCGATAAAAGCGCGGCCGATGGACTTAAGGAGGATAAAGCGGATATGTCCGGCCGCCATCTTCTTGTCCGATTTCGTGATGGCCAGAATTTCTTCATTGTTGATTCCGTTTGCGAACATCGGAAGGCCGAAGGCGACGCTCATATCCCTGATCTCATAGAGCTCCTCGGTGCTTAAAAGCCCTCTTTTATGGCTGATCGCGGCGGCGGCCGTCGTCCCGAGGGCGACGCAGTGCCCGTGCGCGAGAGAGAAATCCATGCTTTTTTCGATTGCGTGCCCGATTGTATGTCCCAGGTTTAAAAGCGCCCGCTCCCCTTTTTCGGTGGGGTCGCGTTTCACAATCGCCTCCTTGATCGAAGCGGTTTTCCTGACCATCTTGAGCACCGTTTCCGGGTCTCTTTCCATGATCTCCTCCATGTGCCCGATAAGCCAGACATAGAAAGCCTCATCAGCCAGCAGGGCGGATTTGAGCACTTCGCCCATGCCGGAGGTGTACTGCTCCTCATCGAGCGTTTTGAGCGTCAGGGGATTCATATAGACAAATGCAGGCATATGAAAGGCTCCGACCATGTTCTTGTAACCCATAAAGTCAACGCCGGTTTTTCCGCCGATACTGGAATCTGCCTGGGAAAGCAGCGTCGTCGGAAGCTGGACGAAGGAAACGCCTCTTAGATAGGTTGCCGCCGCAAAGCCGGCCATATCGCCCACTACGCCTCCTCCAAGGGCGAAAATGATATCGTTTCGGTCAAAATGCCGTTCCATCAGGAAACGATAAAGCTCCGATATGGAAGCCAGGGTCTTGTTCTCCTCGCCGGCCGGGAACGAATAGATAAAAACGCTGCTGAAATGCTCTTTAAGAACGCCGGCTGCTTCCCCGGCGTAGAGTGCCGCCGTGTTCGTATCGCAGACCAGGGCGGCTTTCTGCCCTTTGAAGCCCGCCTTTTTAATCGCCTCTCCGAGACCTTTGTAACCATTTTCAAAATATACAGGCATATCTTCTCCTCCTGACATAAAAGAGCATCAGGGACAAGCCTGATGCTCTGCCATACGGCAACAAGGCCGGATTCTTTAATAGGAACTGCTCATGTTCGGAATATCGAAATTCCCGTCAAGGATGCTTTCCGCGTCGCCGGTGATATCGACGTCAGCCGGCGTCAGTATGAGCAATGTACGGGACGCCTGCTGAACATGTCCGTCAAGCGCATAGCAGGTGCCGCAGGTAAAGTCAACAACACGCTGGGCCAGCATATAATCAAGGCCTTCGAGGTTGATGACCACCGCGCAGCCCTCGATCAGGGTATCCGCAACCTCCTGCGTGTCCTCAAATGATTTTGGACGGATTACATTGACCTTCAGCCGGTCGCCTCCGCGCTTTTTCACAGGAGTGATTTTGGACTTCTTCTTAACGCGTTCTTTCCTTTTCGGCTTGTCATCCTCGTCGAAGGTGCTGTAGTCATCCATATGGAGACTGCCGTAAGGAGAGGAACTGTCCGGTTCATCATAGTCATCCAGAGTAGCGTCATCATCAAGATCCTCATCTTTTCGGAAGAAGCCGGAAAAACCGTGTCCTTTCGGTTTTACATCGTCAAAATATTCATCTTCTTCATCTTCTTCGTCAAGAAACTCATCATCATCGAAGCTATCGTCAAGACGGATACTATTCAGAAACTTTTCAACGAATCCCATAAACAAACACCCCTCAGTTTTTATAAATCCTGTTACCAAAAATGCTGGTGCCTACCCGTACCATAGTTGAACCCTCTTCAACAGCGACCTGATAGTCGTTCGACATACCCATGCTGCAGACACCCACCCTCCTATTATCAATTCTTTTCAGGGCGCTGTCAACACTTAATTTTTTTAATTTTTTAAAGAATATGCGGTTTTCCTCCGGATCTGAGACCAGCGGCGCGGAAGTCATGAAGCCCTGCAGGTCAACATGGGCTAACTTTTGAACGGCTTCGGCAAGAATGGGCGCCTCTTCCGGTGAAACGCCGTATTTTGATTCCTCAGCGGCCGCATTTACCTCGATAAGGATCGGTATGATCCGCTGGTGTTTGGCCGCTTCCCGGTCGATTGTCTCCGCAAGGGCCAGCGAATCGACGGAATGGATCATCGCGATGTATTCCGCAATGTATTTTACCTTGTTGCGCTGCAGATGGCCGATCATGTGCCAGCGGATGTCTTTGGGCAGGGCTTCGGCTTTTTCCCGCAGCTCCTGCACGTAATTTTCACCGAAATCCCTCTGTCCGGCCTCATAAAGGGTCTGGATGTCCGCTATCGGTTTTGTCTTGCTGACGGCGACCAGCGTCACTTCATCCGGACTGCGCCCTGCCTTTTTGCAGCTTTCGGCTATCTTTTCTTTTACAAGCTTTAGATTATCTGTAAGCATCCTTTTCCCCTCATTCCGTTATAATCATTTTTTCATCGACAGCGCTTCCGTCAAACACGATAAAATCATGCGGGTTCAGGCCGTAAGAGCTGTCCTCCCTGACAAGACAGAATTCTTCATTTCTGTCGAGCTCCTCAACAAGCCGGAAAACAGCGTAGCCGTTATTGACCTGAAAGACGCCGCTGAGACTTTCCGTTTCGCCGATCAGGTATTCTTCCGTATCTTCCGGTTTGAGAAGCCGGTCTCCTTCTGAGAAGGAGGACTTGTCGACATAATAGCAGCCGTCGATATGCGCGTAGACGGTCGGCGTGACGACCCTGGTCATGGCCCGGTCGTTATTCTGTCCGCTTATCTTCATAAAAGAGACTCCGCTTCCGTTCCCGGAGAGATAGCGGTACTCATCAGGTATGATATAGAAATCCTTCTCCACCAGCGAACTGAGCGGAATTTTGATTCCGCTGGCTGTATTTTTTTCCAGTCGGACTTTCAGAAAGCGGCTGTCAAGGTAGCGCACCATCCCGGATGAAAAGCTGAGTTTCAGAAAGGTTTTTTTATTTGAATTTTGCAGCCAGGAAACCTCCCCTGTCTCTGATTCGCCGTCTGACAGGAAGTGAACGCGTATCGTTCTGTCCCCGTAGAGATCGATCACCTGTCTGGCGCTTACCGGAATAATCAGAGACCATTTTTCGGAGGTTGCGATTTTAGCGGAAGCGTGAACCGGACCGGAGGTCAATTCATCCCATTCAAAGCCTTCCGACAGGATGTCCTGCTCCGTCAGCTCTTCCATGCCGTCCGGGAGATAGCTCACGATTCCATTCCACATGGAGACCAGGCTGCCGCCCTGCCCTGCATTTTCGAGAAGATCCGAATAGCCTTTGACATCCGAACGGATTCCGTCTTTCAATTGATAGACCCTGTAAAAGTCTTCCGAAGTGAAGGAAGAAGCAAAAGCCCGAATTCTTTTCCCGGCAGCTTCGTTTCCATCGCTGATCAGGGAGCCGCCGGTGGCGTTGATAAGGCTCTTTTCAGCGAAAAGAACTTCCCCCTTGCCGACGCGCTCATATTCGGGAACGATCCGCACCATATCTTCCGAGACTTCCGGGACGAGCTCCTCTTCCCTCAGCGCGCAGCCGGTAAAGACGGTGTTTGGGGTCAGCGTACCGACCGTGATCTCATAGGTTTTCACATGTTTTCGAGTCTCTGAAAGAAAAAGGACCGCAAGCAGATACACAAAAACAGCGCCAAAAACAAGTACACCGATACCCGACGATGAAATACGCCGGGTATCGGATGACTCATTACTGATATTCGATTGTCTGTAAGCTCTATAATCAGAGTGCGACAAGAACCATATCCTCCAACGAGCTGTCCAGCTCCTCTTTATCAAGAGAAAGCGAAATAACGAATTCAATGTTAAATTTCGTACTGACGGCATCGAGTTCCTTGATCGTGCGGGTAATATCATCATTTTCCGCCTTGGAGCACTTAAGGAATCCATCCAGATACATGGACTCTATGTCATGATCCTGGGAAATAATACCGCAGATAAAGCCTACAAATTGTTCGCTGTTTTCAATCGGGTAACGAGAGACATCAATCAGACGAATCCTGTTGTTCAGTTCATACATGTGCTTGCTGCTTTTGTCGAGGTAAACAATACTTCCCTTCGCTTCCTTGATCTGAGCATTTACTCTTTGAAGAATCTCTGTCGTCTTTCCTTTGCCTTTATTACCAACAATCAAACGAACCATATTTGAATTCCTCCTTATTATTGTCTAGAAGTTAGTTTGAGAAGAAATCTGTTTTCCATACAGGAAAACTTTCTTAACAATCATTATAGTTTATATTGCCCAAAAACACAAGATTTTATTCATTGATTTGTGAAAGCAAAAGATCCATATCCGCATAGAGCGTATCCGCCCCTCTTGCGCCGACAATAATGGAGATATACTTCTGCCCAAAAGCATTCTGGCTTGCAAGGGCAAGGCAGTGTCCGGCCCGGCTGGTCGTTCCGGTTTTGCCGCCCAGAATCGTGACGTCTTTGGGAATGGATTTGCTTCCGGCCAGATAGCGGTCTGTTGAAGTCAGGTTAAAGGTATCTTTCGATCCGTCAGCATGCGTCACCGTCAGGGAATAAACCGGAAGGTTGATGAGCCGGACAAACTCCTGGTTTTTCAGCGCCTCGTTTAACATCAGATAGATATCATAGACGGTTGTGTAATGATTTTCATCATGCAGTCCGGAAGGATTGACGAAATGGCTTCCGGTAGCGCCCAGCTCAACCAGCGTTTCGTTCATGAGCGAGACAAAAGCTTCCGTGGAACCGCTGACATAACGCGCCAGCGCCATGGCCGCGTCGTTTCCGGAATGCACGATGAGACCGCGCATGAGCTCATTGACTGATAATTGATCGCCTGCGGCGAGTCCGACGACCTGGGAGCCTTCTTCAAGAGCCAGATCCTCCTCGCTGATCGTGACGATATCGTCAAGACGGCCGTTCTTAAGAACCAGCAAAGCCGTCATGATCTTGGTGATCGAAGCCGGATAGACCCTTTCGTACATGTTTTTGGAATAAATAACCCGGCGGTCATCCAACGAGAAGAGGGCGGCGGATTCTCCTTCCGAGACAGATATCCCGCTCAGGCTGATAGTATCCTCCCCGATGCAGAGATCTGAAGTAAAGGACCTGTCTGTCTTATAGATAGCCGAACGTCCCTGTTCTGTAGAAAGAAAGGCGTCGGATATATAGGACATGGGAAGCTGGGGGGCTTTTCTCCGATCCAATAGTTTCCAGAAAAGGATACCTGCCAAAAAGGCAAAAAGCAGAACGATCAGGACCGTCATAATTAAAAACAGCTTATGCGTCTTTTTCTTTTTTGAGGACTTCTTCATGCGGCGCTGCTCCTTCCATCCGCCCTGGAACGGACATCTGAAATCCGGATTCTGCTCTGGAGACCGACGTTCAACACAAAACCGATGCCGATATAACAGCTGACAAGGGAGGAAAGCCCATAGCTGATAAAAGGAAGCGGCGTTCCGGTATTCGGGAGAATCATGGTCGCCACGCCTATATTGATAAAGCTCTGGATGCCGATAACGGAAGCGATTCCGCAGCAGATCAGCTTTCCGGACAGGTCTTTGGAACGATTTCCTGTCTGGATGCATTCAAAGACGACCAGAAACAGCAGCATGATGATTCCCGCGCCGCCGATAAAGCCAAGTTCCTCCCCGATAACCGCAAAGATAAAATCGTTCTCAATTTCCGGGATAAAATTTCCGTTGTTAGCGGATTGGGGATCGTCGTTGTTCAGTCCCTTTCCGGTAAGTTCGCCGCTCCCGATCGCCGTTACGGAATTGATCTGCTGGGTATTGTCGCTGTCCGATTCGGAGTCGCCGCTGTCCCGAAAGGTCTCCACCCTCTCCCACTGGTAATCCCGGAGGAAGAAAGGTTTGGTGGAGGTGTTCAGGATATAAGCCGTCAGCCCCCCGCCGAGGAGAGCGACGACCAGCACGATGAGGGCAATGATCTTGTAGCTGATACCCGCGATATAATATAGAATCGCGAATAGAACCAGCAGGGTGAGGGTGTTTTTCAGATCCGGCTGACTGAATACCAGCACAAGCGGGAAAAACGCCAGCAGGAGCGATTGAAAAAAGGTTTTCGGGGAATTCAGCGAGCTCTCATGATCCATAAAAAAGCGCGAAAAGAACATGGTGAGCATGACTTTGACCGGCTCAACCGGTTGGAACTGGATGCCGAAGATCGAAACCCACCTGGTCGCTCCGTGAGAAGAGCTTCCCCGAACCAGAACCATCAGGAGGAGGACAAGCATCAGGGCGTAAATCACCCACTGGAAATTCAGGATCCATGAGAAATCAATCATGGAAATGATAACCATCAGCGTAAAGCCAAGAAGCACCCCGAAAAACTGCTTATTCATATAGGACGGTTCAGCCGATCCCACCAGCAGGATTCCAAGAATGGAGAGCGCGAGAACCCAGAGAACCAGTCTGAAATTGTAATTTTTTAACCTGTATTGTTTGAACATTAATCAACCTGCGCATTGGAAATGGCTTCGGTTTTCGCCTTGCCGTCAATAAGTTCATCTTTGTCCGCGAACGAGAACATGTATTGATAAATATCCCGTCCGACCAGCGTCGCATTCGTCGAAGAATAACCGTTGCCGATGCGCACTGCCATGGCGACTTCAGGATTGTCGGAAGGCGCATAGGAAATAAAGAGCGCATGGGACGGTTTTGATTTCGATTCCTGGGCGGTACCGGTCTTTCCTGAAATAGCCAGGGGAAGATCCTGGTATTCCGGCTTATTCATGATCACGGCTCTCATACCGTTGTGGATCGCCTTCCAGGTTGTTTCGGATAAAGCGACGTCTCCTGTCTTCTCTGCCGCAAAATCTTCAAGGATTGTTCCCTTGTCATCTGTCAGCTTATCCGCGAGAGTGATGTCATAGATACTGCCCCCGTTGGCAAGCGTGGAAACGTAGCGGGCCATCTGGGTCGTCGTGTAGGCATGGGTACCCTGACCGATGGAGGAGGCAATGGCGTAGCGGTCCGAGACAGAAGGCGCCGCCTCCGGAATTTCAATACCCGATGGCTTGTCCAGCCCGAACATGGAGGCATACTGGCGGATTTTGGTCAGAGACATGGAATCCGACCAGGTGCCGTCTTCGGTCTGCCCAAGTTCATAGGCGACATTGGAAAAAAAGACGTTGCAGGAATTCATGATGCCGGAAACCACATTCAGGTATCCGTGCCCGGAACGGTTCCAGCAGGCCAGCGGCGTATCGGTCAGGTCAAAAAGACCGGTGCATTCAAACTCGGTTTCCAGTGTTATGACCCCTTCTTCAAGGCCCGCCGCGGTAGTGACCAGCTTGAAAGTGGAACCAGGCGCGGTCGTCTGCTGCGTCGCCTTATTGTAGAACGGACGGGATTCATCCAGCACCAGGGTTCCGTAATAAGAGGTATCCATCTTATTGGCGAGGCGGTTGTTGTCATAGCCGGGATAGGAAACGCAGGCCAGAATATCGCCGTTCTGCGGATTCGTGATAACCACTGAACCGGAACAGGGATTCAGGGCCAGCATGGAAGGCGTCAGCACCAGATTGTGGATCATAGCCAGCGTAAGATCATAACTGCTGATCTTACCGGTCATAAAGTCGTCAAAATAGGAATCATCCCGGTCGAATACATCCTGATAATAGAGGGCGCTGTAGATCTGATAGCCCGTAATCCGATCCTCCATCATAAGATGGCGCAGAAGCTTTTTGGAGAAGGTGCGGTCGTCACGGAGATAATCCGCGATATAAACCGAAAGCCTTGCGTAGATTTCCGCTGAATCAAGATAGCTGTCATCTTCCGCGAAAGCGGAGACATCGATCCAGTTGCGGCTTGCGGCGTAGGTCAGATAGTCTCTCATGGAGATGCTTTCGTCTCTGGCCCAGGCAAGATAGGTCTCATCGGTTTTATCGACAGCTGAGCTGTCCAGGATCTTCGTCGTATTCATGAGAAGATCCGTGACGATATAGCTTTCGTATTCCTTCATTTCCGAAGTAAGCTCGCTGTAAACAGTCGGCGTCTCTGAAGTCAGCTCGTTCTCTATGGCGGCAAAGATTTCGTTCTGCTTGAGCGTAAGGGCGTCGAAGAGCTGTTTCTCGCTTTCCGAAGCATTCGGATTCGATAAATTTGAGAGATTCAGGATATTGTTTTCAATAACCGCGTTATAGACGTCGTAAACCGGAATGCGGATGTCGGCGGTATCGGTGACCCCTGAGGTATCAAAGCTCTTTTCGTTGATGATGACCGTTTCCAGAATGCCGGCAATGCGCTGTTCCAGAATATGATACACGGCGTCCTGCAGTTCCGCGTCTATGGTCAGGTATAGATTACTCCCCGCCTGCGGACTGGCGGATTTGCTCTCATCAACCTCCAGAACCTTTCCGACATAATCGACATAAACCGTCTCTTCTCCGTCCGTCCCTTTCAGTGAGGTTTCGTATATTTTTTCAAGGCCGCTCTTACCGACGATTGACGTCGATTTATAGGACGGATCCTCAGCCTGGAGAGTCGTGAGCTCTTCAGAAGAAACCTTGCCCGTATAGCCTATGAGGGAGGCCGTGCACTCCGGATAATAATAGACCCGGACCGTATCGTCCACAATTTCGATTCCCGTCAGGGAAGGATACTGCTCCATCAGATCCGCAACGGAAGCATCCGAAAGATCTGTCGCGATCGTTACGGGTACATATCTGCGGTAACTTGTCGTAAAGAGTTGGTAACGAACATATATGATATCCAGAATCTCCTCTTTTGTGAGTTCTTCCGGAAGTCCTGCGGAAAGAAGCTCATCCTTCGTATATTCCGCTTCGTGGGTTACCGGATTTTTGCCGATACCGACCAGGATCGCGAATTTATCGTTCCCGGTCAGGTAGGCCATCATCTCCTCTACGGTTGCGTTTTCTTCGGCCGGCTTCAAATTGTCTATATAAGCGTAGCCGTAGATATCCGCTTTAAATCGAAGAAGGCTGGTTCCGGAGACGTCAAACTGATAGTTCCCGTCCTCTCCCACAATGATGTGGAAATCGTTGTCGAGCGAATCCCCGTGTTTTTCAAGGATCTTGGATATGCGGTAAGCTTCCCCGTTAAGAGACAGGGCCCTCTCTCTTTTTGAATCGTAGGTTCCGCTGTCTTCAATCGTAAGCGAATAGGAAAGCTTGTTCCCGGCCAGAAGTACCCCGTTCCGGTCGTAGATATTGCCCCTGGTTCCCTTGATCGTTCTTGTCCTGGTTGTCTTCAGCGAAAAGTTTTCCCGATAGTCCGCTCCGTTTACGATCTGCAGGTCATAAAGCCGGCGGATAAGAACCGAAGAAAGAACCAGAAAGCCAATCAGCAGCAGCATGCTTCTGCTGATTGCGAAGCGGCGTAAAGACCGTCTCAACTGCTTAACCAACGCGAGCGCCTCCTCTCATCATTGTTCCCTCCAAATAACTGATTCGTAGCGTAAATCAGCCGATAGAGCAGGATGGTCATAATGACCGTGAAAACGACTTCCGGACAAATACAGCGGATGCAATAGAGGAAAAAGGAGGTTTTTCCCCTGAGCAGGAAAAACAGAATATAAATGATGAAATTGTAAGCCGTGTCCAAAATCCCGGTCATAAGTACCGGAACTCTCAGGTTATCCTCGAAAAATACCTTGCAGAAGGAACCGGAAATATAGCCCATCAGCACAAAAAGCAGGGCGTTCAGGCCGACAACCGGTCCGAAAACCAGATCATAAAGGAGTCCGCAGATAAATCCGGTCAGAGCCCCGTAGCTTTTCCCCCTCAGGAAACCGATCGATACGGTTATGATGAGAAGGATATTCGGAGCGGCTGCGAACACAGACGTATCGGCAAAAAGGGTCGACTCCAGGAGAAAGGCCGCTATTATATAGAAGAGCAGGATCGCGTTGCGTATCATTCGGAGTTCTCCTTTGTCTGTTTCAGATCAAGCAGCACAAGCACTTCCCGGAGATTTCTGAAGTCGGCGACGGGAACGATGGTGCCGTATCTTGTCAGATGATTCGACGAGTCCTCAACCGCGGCGACGTGGCCGATCAGAAGCCCCGTCAGGTATTTGGTGCTGATATTGGAGGTGACGACACTGGCTCCCTCAACCACGACCCCTTCCGGATCCCTGAGCTCCGAAAAAGCGATCGTTCCCTTTTCCATGGAAAGGAGATTGCCGGAAACAACCATGGTTCCGCTTGCTCCCGTCACCATGGCGCTGATGTTTGACCGGTCGTCAATAATCGCCTGTACCGAAGCCCAGGTTTTTCCGACATCCGTGATAATTCCGACGAGACCTCCGTTCGCGATGACATTCATGTCTTTCGCCAGGCCGTCATTTGTCCCCTTATCAATGAGAAAAGTACTGTACCAGGGGCCGGGATCCTTGGCGATTACCTGAGCCGCCACTTTCGTGTATTCCGGATACTGCTTATCGAGCCGATAGAGTTCTTCGAGACGGGTGAGCTCTTCCTCGCACTGGGACAGGCGGTTGATCGTCTCCGTCATCTCCGCGATCTCCTCCTTAAGCTCTTCATTTTCCCGGCTCAGCTTCCGGACGTCCTGAAAACCCGCGGAGGCGTCCATAAGGGCCGTTCCGAGACGGTTGATGCCCCTGGCCATCGGCGCGACCACGGTTTCCGCGGCGCCATGCAGCGGGCCGGTAAAACGGCTGGCGGACAGCCCCATAAAGATCAGCCCAAGGGAAATAAAGACAAGCGCGGCGAACAGATGCCTGCTTTTCGATTTAAAAATACGTGAAATTTTTTTCATTTTTTCTTCCTGATCGTATAAGCCCATTTTTTAAGAGAATCGCTTTGTATTAATTCTTCAAGTCCCCGTACCGTGCACAGTTCGTAATACGACGACCGGTTCACCTCGCAGCCTATGCTCCTGCGGAGATATCTGTCTATGTTCGGTATCCTGGCCGAACCGCCGGAAAGATAGATGCCGTCGCTCGTGACGGCGGAAAACACCTGCGGAGGCATTCGGTTCAGGAAACTGTTGATCTCGCCGGCCAGATGGCACATCTCGCCTTCAACCGCGTAGCATACCAGATCCGCAGAGATATTCTTTTCCCGGGGCATGCCGCTTACCGTATCCATCCCCGTCACCTTTCTGGATTCGCCTGAAGATTCGCCGAGACTGGCCAGCACGCACTTGAGCCGCCGGGCAGTCTTGTGGCCGATTCGAAGCCGTTCGTGGGACAGGACGGCCTCCATGATCGCTTCGTTCAATACGTGGCCCCCGATGGGAATGTCCCGGCTGATAATAACCTGGCCGTTCGCGATGACGGAAATTTCCGTATTCTCTCCGCCGATGTTGACGATCATGGAACCCTTGGTCCTCGTAAGCGGTATGCCCAGGGCGATCGCGTCGCAGATCGCCCTGTCGACGAGATAGATGAGGGGGTTTTTCAGATAGCCGGAATGGCTGATTTCATAATAAGCCTGCTTCTCCAGCTTGGACATATTGACGGGGGCCGAAAAATAAAAGACCGGAGCTCTTCCTACCCGGCTGTCAAGCCGCTGCACTAAAGTCCGGAGGACAAATTCCGCCTCCGCGATATCCGCGATTCTTCCCTGCCGTACAGGACGGTTGACCGTTATGTTCTCCGGCGTTTTTTCAAACATTTCGTAGGCCTCGTTTCCTACGGCCAGAACCCGAAGATCTTCTCTTATGGCAATCATATTCTGCTCGGAAATTGTTCGATTTTTTGACTGGCTGAAGATTTTCACGGTGCTGGTTCCGAGATCGATACCGTAATTGTTATGTGACTTCATCATCCTCCCCCGGATTTAACAGACCGGTCTCCCGCAAACTGACGAAGCATCGGTCTCCTATGATAATATGGTCCAATAAAGTAATCCCCATCATTTCCCCCGCGCGGCAGATCTTATGCGTTATGGAAATATCCTCCCCGGACGGAGAAGGATCCCCGCTCGGGTGGTTATGGACGAGAATCATGTGGACAGCCCGATGCCGCATAGCCGCAAGAAAAAGCTCCCTGAGCGATATAATGGCGTAATTCACGGTTCCCGTTGAAACCTTTTCCTCTCCGATCAGTTTGCATTTTGTGTCGAGCATCATGCAAAACAGACTTTCCTTTTCTTCATGCCTGAGACGCTCCATGTAGTATTCGGCAATCGTCTCAGGATCGGAAAATGAAAGCCCCGCTTCCGCCCTTTTCGTTGCGATTCTCTTTGACAGTTCCCCGACGCACTTAAGCTGGATGGCCTTGACCTGTCCGATACCCGGTATGGTCATCAGTTCCGGTATCGTCAGGCTCATGAGGCCCAGAAGCTCCTCCTTGCCTGACCGCAGCTTCAATACTTTTTCCGCCAGGTCGAGGCAGGATTCTTCGCGGGTTCCGCTCCTTATGATCACGGCAAGAAGCTGCGCGTTGGTAAGCGCTTCAGCCCCGTAAAGGAGGCACTTCTCATAAGGCCGGGTCATATCCGCATCTTTTTTTCTTAACAGATCCTTCATATTCCTTTGTTTTTAGCTGGCGCGGAAATCAGAATATGCAGTGGAGTCTATTTTAGCATAAAAAGGAGCTGATGTACACGCTCGATTTCATACTTTTTATGATATTGTCAGGATTGCGGGGAGCGCGGAGCAATCCGCCGGGCAGCATCATACTGCCCGGCCGCCATATCCGTTTCTTATAATCTTCTCCGCGCAGCGCATGCCGTCCATCGCCGCGGACATGATTCCCCCCGCGTAGCCCGCTCCCTCTCCCGCCGGATAGAGTCCCCTCACAGATGAAAGATAAGCTTCATCCCGGAGAATTCGGACCGGAGAGGAAGATCTGGCCTCGACGGCAGTGATGATCGCGTCGAAGCGGTCGAAACCGCGGAGCTTCTTCCCGAAAGCTTCGATTCCCTCGAGCAGGCATCCGGTCATGAAATCCGGCAGGACTGCGCTTACATCCGCGAAGGCGCTTTCACCTTTTGTACAGGAAATGAAATCCCCGTAAGACCTTGTGACCCGGCCCGCTTTCAGATCCCCGTAGAGGATCTGGGGCAGCCTGCCGCCTGCGGCCCGGAAGGCAGCCTCCTCCAGCTTTCTCTGAAAGGCTATGCCTGCCAGAGCTTCGGGAACAGACTTATCAAGGACAAGCTTCCCGTAATCCCGGGGGTTCAGCGAGACGATAAGCGCGCTGTTTGCATTTGCCGAATCTCTTTTCGAATAGCTCATGCCGTTTACCGTGAGCCGGCCGGGTTCAGAGGAGGCATTCACGACGCAGCCTCCGGGGCACATGCAGAACGAATAGACTCCCCGGCCGGTCTTCGTCTGATGCGTCAGCTTATAGGAAGCCGGAGGCAGGCTCTCCCTTGCGCGTCCGTACTGGGCAAGATCGATCATCTCCTGCGGATGCTCGATGCGGATCCCTGCCGCAAAAGGCTTGGCTTCCATGGCGACGCCCAGCTCATGCAGCATAAAGAAGGTGTCTCTGGCCGAATGTCCGGGCGAAAGCACCGCGGTATCCGCGGGAATGATTTCCCTGTCGTTGACGATCACCGCGGTCAGGGCTCCGTTTTTCGTCTGAAAACCAGTTGCCTTTGAAAGGAAGCGGTATTCCGCGCCGAGGCAGGTCATGTATTCCCGCATTTTTACGAGGATGCCCGTCAGCACATCTGTCCCAACATGCGGCTTTGCGTCATATAGGATCTCCGGATCGGCGCCGAAGCGGACAAAGGTTTCCTTTACGAATTTGCCGCGGAAACCCGGATCCCTGACAGAGGTATTGAGCTTGCCGTCCGAAAAGGTTCCGGCTCCGCCCTCACCGAACTGGACGTTTGAAAGCGGATCCAGGATCCCCTCTTTAAAAAGCCTTTCCGCTTTTTTTGTCCGGGTAAGCGCGTCTTCTCCTCTTTCAAGGATGATCGGTTTCAGGCCGGCTTCCGCAAGGAGCAGGGCCGCAAAGAGCCCGGCAGGGCCGGAGCCGATTACTAGCGGTCTTGGACCGGGCTTCATTTTTCCGGCCGCAGGGAGCCGGTATTGTTCATCCGGGGAAGACATAAAATTATTATGTAAACTTTTGGAAACGCTGTTTTCCTTAAGTTCCGCGTCCGCCGTATAGACGTAGAAAAGGTTCGGCTTCCGCCTCGCATCGAGCGAGCGCCGGACGATACGTATCTTACGGATCGCGTTCTCCCCTACCCGCAGTTTTTTCGCGGCCTCCCGAAGCAGGGCCTTCCTGTCATGCGTCACGGGAAGCTTTATATCTGAAATTCGTACCATCAGTAATCTCCCTGGGCCGTGCCGGCAGCGGCTCCTCCGGCAAAGGCAAACATCAGATTGTAGCCCCCGCAGGCCCCGTCGATGTCAAGAAGCTCGCCGCAAATATAAAGCCCTTCCGTTATCTTTGAAGCCATGGTCGCGGGATCGATCTCATCCGTATCGACGCCGCCGCCCATCACCTGGGCGTATTTCATCCCCTTAAAGCCGTTAACCGTCATGGGAAAATGCCGGATCCGGGCCGCCAGCTGCTCCGGACTGCCGGGCTCTCTGAGGATTGCCGCTATCATCTTATCCGGCAGCAGGCCGGTCAGCTTCTCCTGGACGCTCCGTTCCTTCAATCTCTCAAAGCGTTCTTTCAGATAGGAAATGAAAAGCGTCTCTTCCATATCCGGAAAGAGGTCCGCTTCCGCGGCAACCTGTTTCCCGGCTGCCAGCGCCTTCACCGCTTCACTGCTTCCGTTAAAGACCGGGATCCCCGAGATTCCATATTCCGTGAACTGGAGCTGTCCGCGTTCTTCGTGAAAAAGCTTTCCGTCCGCGAAGAGCCGGATTTTTCCCCGGATCCGCACGCCGGCAAAGCCGAAAGCCTTCGAATCCTCTACCGTAAGCGCTGTCAGCGCCGGATGGATGGGAAGGATCCGATGGCCGAAAGCGGCGGCGATGGCGAGGGCTTCATTTTCCCCGGAAGGCTCCAGGGAGGCTCTGGAACCGGCTGAAAGGATTACCCGGTCCGCTGTGTAGACATAGCCTCCGACGTCGATGAGGAAGCGGCCGTTTTGCTTTCGTATCGTTTTCACGCAGACATTGGTCCGGATGCGGACAGATAGCTCCCGGGCGGCCAAAAGCAGGCAGGCAAGAACCGATTCGGCCGTCTCAGAAGCCGGATAGATCCAGCCGCCGCAGTCTCTCGTCCGGATGCCGATCTCCTCGAAAAAGGCAAACAGTTTTTCTCTGGAGAAAGTTTTCAGGACGAAGCGGGCGAATTCCGGATGCAGGCCGTGGTAATTTCCCTCCAGGGGACCCAGATTGGCCAGATTGCAGCGGCCGTTTCCGGTCCTGAGCAGTTTTCTTCCGGGCTTTTTTTCTTTTTCCAGAACCGTCACCGACGCCCCGGCTCTGGCTGCGAAGATCGCCGCGGCAAGGCCGGAAGCGCCCCCGCCGATGATAAACACCTGTTTTTTATTTTGCTTCATGGCAGTTTCACAAGTTTTTCCTTAAACAGCTCTTCCAGGGAGGTCATAATGCCAAGTTTGGCAGACGGCCAGGTAAGTCCTCCCTGGAAATAGACGTTGTAGGGCGGCTTTAAAGGCCCGTCAGCCGAAAGCTCGATTGAGGAGCCGGAGACAAAGGCCCCGGCGGCCATAATGACCTTGCTGTCATAGCCCGGCATATCCCAGGGCTCCGGCGTGACGAAGCTGTCAACCGGCGCGGCCTTCTGGATGCCCCTGCAGAAAGCCGAGAGCGCTTCCGGGGAGCCCAGCGTGATGGCTTCGATGATGTCGTGCCGCTCTTCTTTTCCATCCGGCAGGACGGGGAAGCCGAGCCTTTCATAGATATTGGCCGCGAAGATCGCGCCCTTGAGGGCCGATGCGGTGACGACCGGGGCCATGAAGAAGCCCTGATAGAAGGACTGGTTCATGGTCAGCGAAGGCCCGACCTCCGCGCCGAGGCCCGGGCAGGTCATGCGGAAGGAAGCGCGTTCCACGCATTCCCGCTTTCCGGCGATATAGCCGCCGACCGGAGCCAGTCCGCCTCCGGGGTTCTTGATGAGGGAACCGACGATCATGTCCGCTCCGACGTCTGAGGGCTCGATGGTCTCGACGAATTCCCCGTAGCAGTTATCCACCATGACCATAATGTCCGGACGGATTTCTTTTACGCAGGCAACGGCCTCTCCGATCTGCTTTACGGAGAGCGTCCGGCGGACCTCATAGCCCTTGGAGCGCTGGATCGTGACGAGCCTGGTATTCGGCCCCAAAGCCGCGCGGACAGCCGGTAGGTCAAAATTGCCGTCCGGCAGCAGATCCACCTGCTTATAGCGGATCCCATATTCCGCAAGCGAGCCCGTGGAGGGGCGGATGCCGATGACCTCTTCCAGCGTGTCGTAGGGTTTTCCGGCGGCGGAAAGCAGTTCGTCGCCGGGTCTCAGGTTGCCGAACAGGGCTGTCGCCAGCGCGTGGGTCCCGCAGGAAATGAGAGGCCGGACGAGCGCGGCTTCTGTGTTGAATGTTTTTGCGTAGACCTCCTCCAAGGTGTCGCGCCCGATATCGTTGTAGCCGTAGCCGGTCGTGCCGGAAAGGCAGGCCTCGGAGACACGGCATTCGCGCATCGCGCGGATCACTTTCAACTGGTTGAATTCCGCGGTTTCGTCAATTTTCTCAAAGCGTTCCTTAAGCTCCTCCGCAATCTTCTCGCAGAAACTGTATACTGCCGGACTGATGCCAAGAGACGCGTACAATGATTTTTTGTCTGTCATGTAGTATTCGTTTCCTTTTTCATAATATAGAATATGGAGCCGGACGCGTATCACGCATCCGGCTCCGTATTATAACACATATCTTCTTATTTGATAACCTTAATTGACTGACGATCCGCAAAAATTGCGACGAATACCAGGAAGACAACGCCCTGAATCAGCTGCATGGCCTGCGTGGTCATGCCCATCATGCGAAGGCCGTTCTGGAGAACGATGTAAAGCATGGAACCTACGATGATGTTGGAGAAGCGGACCTTTGCGCCGCCGGAGATCGGCATGCCGCCGAGAACCAGGGCGATCAGGATCTGGGTTTCAAGCTGGTTGCCGACATTCGCCGTCGCGGAACCGTTCTTCGCGATGTTGAGGAAGGCAGCAAGACCGGTGATCGCGCCTGAGAGCACGTAGATGAGGAATTTCATCTTGTCGGTGCGGATACCGGCGAACATAGCTGCCTTTTCGCCGGCGCCGATGGCCTTGAGATAGGTCCCGAATTTCGTAAAGCGGAAAACCACAAAACCGGCCGCGAGCACGATGAGCGTTACCGTAAGCTTGAAAGGCATATTGTCAAAATCGTAAACCTTCATGCTGGCCGCGATCGGAGCATTGGAGGTCAGGTATTTGATGATGCCGCGGAAGAGGAACATGGAGCAGATCGTGACGATGAAGGATTTGATCTTCCTGTTCACATAGAAGAATCCGTTGAACGCGCCGATGGCCGCGCCTGTCGCGATACCGCCGAGGACGGCAAGGAACAGGTTGGTCTTCGAGAGCAGGCACACGACGATGGATGCCATGCCGAGGATGGAGCCCTGGGAGAAGTCAAGACCGCCCATCGTCATGATGAAGAAAACGCCCATCGCGGAGATGACGACCACGTAGACCTGGGACAGGATCAGCGATCTGCTGTTCCACATGCCCCCGCCCGTCAGGACGTTAAACAGAATAAAGATGCCGACAAGACCC
>JAILID010000069.1 GCA_024695465.1 Lachnospiraceae bacterium
CATTTGACATATATATCTCGTTCAGCTTCATCATAAAATTGTGAAAAGAATCATGAGCCGGATAGTCAAGCAGCATCCAGTCCTGTTCTTTCTTTTCATCCCACTCCCGGAACTGCCCGATCTCGTTTCCCATAAAGTTCAGTTTCTTGCCCGGATGCATCATCATATACATATACAGTGCCCTGGCCTGCGGAAATTTGTCTTCATAATCGCCGTTCATTTTCTGAAGAATACTGGCTTTGCCATGTACGACTTCATCGTGGGAAAACGGAAGCAGGTATTTCTCATTTCCGAAATACATCATGGAAAAGGTCAGCTTATGGTATTTGTCTGTACGCTCTGACGGCATTGACTTAAAATACTCCAGGGTATCATGCATCCACCCCAGATTCCATTTGTAATCAAATCCGAGTCCTCCTTCTTTCACCGGTTTCGTAACTCCCGGGAAACTTGTTGAGTCCTCTGCAATCAGCATGATCCCTCTGTTTCTTTCCTTCAGTCCCATATTCATACATTTTACGAAGTCTATTGCAGCTCCATTCTCTCCACGATGTTCATCTCCCTGCCAGTACAGGATCCTGCTGACAGCATCCATACGGATTCCGTCAAAGTGATACTCCGCCAGCCAGTAATTTGCTGACGACTGTAAGAAGCTTTTTACTTCCCCTCTGGAATGCATGAAATTGCAGCTGCCCCATTCACTGAGTCCTACGTCCGTATGCGGATACTCATAAAGGCTCGTGCCGTCATACTTTCTCAGGCCGTAATCATCCAGGGCAAAGTGGACCGGAACAAAATCAAGGATCACACCGATTCCATTTTGATGAAACAGATCAATGGCTTTCATCAGATCCGCGCTGCTTCCGTATCTGGATGTAGGAGAAAAATAACCGGTGTTCTGGTAGCCCCAGCTTTCATCCGTCGGATACTCGCAGATAGGCATGATCTCCGCATAGTTATAATGATTCTCTTTCAGGTAGGGAATCATCCGTTCTGCCAGTTCATCGTACCGATACCAGTCATCAGGCTTTTCTCCAGGTTTTTTCCAGGATCCTGCATGGAACTCATAGATATTCAGAGGCTGATCCGTCATGGCATTTCTCTTTTTCATCCAGGACGAATCGTTGAATACATAGCTATCAAAAGGCCTCACTATCGTCTTGTGCGCCGGTCTGAGTTCCATTCCAAATCCGTATGGATCCATATGATCTGCCGGTATACCGTTCCTGTCATAAATGCGGTACTCATAGCGGTCACCTTCAGTGGCTTCCTCTGTAAACACTTCATAGAAGTTTCCGTCATAAACTGCCTTCATGGAAATCACCTTATCCTCCAGCAGCAGTTCAACCCGGCTCGCAGAAGGTGCAAACGTTCTGAACACCCAGCCGTTTTCCAGCCTGTGCACGCCAAGATACTTATATGCCTCAAATTCTCCACCTGTATAGAATGAATAGAAGTCCATAATTCCCTCCATCTAATTGACTGCCGTCTATTATTGAACTATCATCAATATATCTGCTGTGAGCGCCGACTGCCATGCGCAATATTTGAAATCAGTATAATAATTGACGATTCCTGGATATCGTCCAGAAAGGATAACATTATGGACCTGCGTGAGAAGAAAACTGTAAGAAATATCAATAATGCATTTCTGGAACTGAGAGCAAAAAAACCTCTTGAAAAGATAACCGTCAAAGAGCTGGCAGAGACTGCGGAGATAAGCAAGGCCACCTTCTATCTGCACTATAAGGATGTTTACGACCTTTCAGACCGCCTCCAGCATGATGCTCTGCATCGTATGATTTCTGACATCGATGATCCACTCATTTTTATAAACGATCCGGTAGCCGCCCACAGGATACTGCAGCTTGCTTTTGAATCCTGTCGTTCATTGCTGAATATTCTTTTTTCCGGAGCTCAGGAATCACTTCTTCCCCTATGCATTGAACAGGAATTGAAATCTGTTCTGTTTCGGGCAAAACCGGAATTACGCAGTGATATTCAAATGAATGTCAGGTTGTCATTTTTACTTATGGGGGTATTTCATGCCTATATCCAGAACTGCAAACAGTTTGATCCCGAAAATGTTTCTTCCGCTCTGGAAGAATTGCTCCTGCAGTATACAAGAAGCAGTTACTAAAAGGACGCTTACTAACTGCGAAATGCAGAAAATAAACGTCCATAATCAAAGTGATATTCTATTGTCTATAAGTCCTCATGTTTTGTGCCTACAGTGACGAGTTCTATTGCTATAGCCACCCGGACATACTTTTCGAGGCGTTTTCCGCGCTTCGACCAGTCAGTCTCACCGAAGGTGAAATGCTCGAAAAAGTGCTTAAAATAAAGGATTTCTACGAGTTCAACTTTTGTAGCAACACTATAGTCTCGATGTGCCCCGTCTCCGGAAACATATCCACAAGACACCAGCGCCTCACCCGGAAGCCGTTCTCCCGCAGCACCGCCATATCATTCTTGAAGCTCGATGCCTTGCAGGAAATGTAAACCATCTCATTCACCCCGTAGCTGATGATCTTTGCGAGGGACTTCGGCAGGATGCCCTCGCGGGGCGGATCGAGGATGATATAGTCGGGGCGCTCCTCAATCTCGCCGAGCTTCTCGAAGACGTCGCCGGCGAGGAAGACGCAGTTTTCGATCCCGTTTAGAGCCGCGTTCTGCCTCGCGGCCTCCACCGCCTCGGGGATGAGTTCGATGCCGTAGACCTGTCCCGCGACCGGGGCCAGGACCTGGGCAATCGTGCCGGTCCCGCTGTAGAGGTCGTAGAGCACGGGGCGGCGGCCTTCGGCGGAAGCGGAGATCCCGGCTGCGGAAAGCTTTTCATTTTCCGAAGCGGAGGCAAAAAGTCCCTGCACGGCCCCCCCGGTCACGTATTTTCGCACCGCCTCGTAGAGGAGCTCAGCCCCTTTCGTGTTGGTCTGGAAAAATGAAAAGGCCGTGACCTTGAAGGTAAGGCCGAGCAGTTTTTCGTAAAACCAATCCCGGCCGAAAAGGCATTTTGTGGAATCGACCTTGACCGCGTCTGCCTTGTTGTCGTCATAGGCGTGGAAAATGCCCGCAAAGCTCCCCTCGAGCGGCAGTTCTTTTAGCTGCTCTGCCCAGGGTGCGAAATCGTGGGGATCCTGGCTCGAAGTCACGAGATAGGCCAGCAGCTCCCCGGTCGTCGCGGAACGGCGCAGCAGGAGGAAGCGCAGAAAACCGACGTGGTCGCGTTTGTTGTATTTGGGGAGCGCCTGCTCCGCGCAGTAATCGAGCGTCGCGCGAAGGATCTTCGTCATGTCCGGATGCACCAGACGGCAGGTGTCCGCCGTCAGGACATCATAGGTGGTGTTCCGGCGATGGAGTCCCAATGTCAGCGGGCCGCCGGGGCGGTCGTCGCCGAAGGAGAATTCCATCTTGTTGCGGTAGGCAAGTTCCGTCGGGCTGGGAAGAATCCCGTCGAAAGGCGCCCCGTCCGTGACCTCGGCAAGAAGGCGCTTCACCTGTTCCGCTTTGAGGCGCAGCTGGGTCTCGTAGGGAAGGGTCTGGGCAAGGCAGCCTCCGCACTGGGGGAAAATCCCGCACAAAGGCTCCCGCGTCTCGAGTGGGGATCTCTCGAGGACCTCCAGCAGATGCCCTTCAACCCTCTCCTGGTGCTTCTTGAACACCCGGAAGCGGACTTTCTGGCCCGGCAGCGTGTTCTTCACGGTTACCTTCTGTCCTTCTTCCGTGCGGATCCGTCCGCGGTTGGGGTAATCGACCCGTTCGATGACCCCCTCCGCGATATCTTTTCTCTTAAGCATATATCTCTCCTGTCCTTTTACAGAAAGAAAGCTCCGGCCTGGGCCGGAGCTTTTGTCATCAATACATTTTACTCGGTAACGGCTTCTTCGACAGCTTCCGCGGCGTCTTTGACTGCTTCTTCAACGGCCTCGGCTGTTTCTTCGACAGCTTCGGCAGCAGCTTTCGCGGCGTCCTCAGCGGCCTTTTCGGCAGCGGCTTCGGATACGGTAGGAAGAACTTCCTCTTCCGGCTTCTCCTCCGCGGCGGGCGCGTCGTCGGCGGATTCCTCATCTTCGAAGAAAGCGTCGTCGAATTCCTCCTCGATGTCCGTATCATCCGCGGGTTTCACCGATTTGACCACGTCCATGACCTTTTCCTTAGCGGCTCCGGCAGCCTGGGCAACCTTTCCGGCTGCTTCCTTCACCCGATCCTTCGCGGACTTCTTCCCGTCCTCAAAGTCATCATCCTCGAAATCATCTTCGTCATCTTCGAAATAATCGTCGAAATCATCGTCGAAGTCGTCTTCGAAATCTTCGAGATAATCCGGGGTGAAGAAACGATAGATCGCATAGGCAGCCGCCGCTATGGCCGCAACGCACCCGATGATCGCCAATACCCAGAGAACGGTGTTGAACTTGTCGTTCTTCTTCTGTTCTTCCTGGAGCTTCAAACGGGCAAGAATCTCATCCACTTTGTTATTCATAATCCGCACCATCCTTTCGAGATATAAAATGATTATAACACGCATCTATTAAAAATGCACTATAAAAGATCATCATTCGAAAAAAAGTCCGTATATTTTTCAGCCGCGCGTTCACTCCACCTTTTTCAGATTGGCATAGGCGGCCAGGAAACGCTTTGTCCCCCAGGCGGGAAAATCTACCGCGACCTCGAAATCCTTCTTGCGGTCTACGATCTCCCGGACGACTCCATTCCCGAACTTCACGTGGTTTACCTGGTCGCCCACCGCATAGGAGAGCGTCCCCTTGGACGGGGCCCCTGCGGAGGTTTTTTTAGCGGCTTCGGGCTTCGGCGCATTCGCGGACTTTCGGACGGAAGAAACGCCGCCTCCGGATAGGCCCCCGGAAGCCCTGCCCCCGGGGAAGCTCCTGCCGAAAGCTGCATTTCCGCCGGCCGCCTTGCCGGATGGCGCGAAGGCTTTGGCCGGCCCTAAGGGGCCGCTGCCGGGAAGGCTGAGCCGGGTCCTGGAGGCGGGCGCCTTTCCAGATTCCAGCATTTCCCTGGGGATCTCCCGGACGAAGCGCGAGACCGGGAAGCGTTCGAGATTTCCCCGGACCATCCGCTCCCTGGCCGCCATGAGCGTCAGCAGCTTTTCCGCCCTCGTGATGCCCACATAGCAGAGCCGCCGCTCCTCCTCGATCGCCGCGAGGGCGTCCTCGCTGTTGATGGACATATAGCCCGGAAAGATGCCTTCCTCCATCCCGGCCATATAGACCTTTGGAAATTCAAGGCCTTTCGCGGCGTGAAGCGTCATGAGAAGCACTTTATCGTCCCCGTCGCTCACGCTGTCGATGTCCGCGATCAGGGCGACCTCCTCCAGGAAGCCGGAGAGCGTGGGGTTTTCATTTTGCGTCTCGTACTGGACAGCCTTGTTGACCAGTTCCTCAATGTTGCCGAGCCGGTCGGATGCGGTCTCCTCATCGTCCTGGGCCTTCACCATGTCCTTATAGCCGGTCTCCTCGACGACCTTCTTAAGAAGGCTGCTGACGGACAGCTGCCCGGCCTCCTCCCGCAGGCGCTCGATAAACCCGGTGAAGGAGCGGACTTTTCCGGCCGCCGATGCGGAGATCTGGCTGATCTCTCCCACTCTCACCGCGGCGTCGTAGAGGGAAAGCCCTCCGTCATAGGCGAAATTCTGGATTTTAGTCATGGTCGTCTGCCCGATTCCCCGCTTGGGGACATTGACGATCCGGCTTACGGCCAGGTCGTCCACCGCGTTGTTGACGGTCTTTAAGTAAGCCAGGAGATCTTTGATTTCTTTTCTCGCATAGAAATTCACCCCTCCGACCAGCTTGTAAGGGATACTGCGGAAAATGAACTTCTCCTCGAACAGGCGGGATTGGGCGTTGGTCCGATAGAGTACCGCATAGTCCCGGTAAGACGCCTTCCCTTCCGAGACGCTTCTCCGGATCTCATCCGCGGCAAAGTCCGCCTCCTCATAGCCGTTTTCAAAGGTCCGGAAGCGAACCTGCGCCCCCTCCTCGTTTTCGGTCCAGAGCTTCTTGTCCTTGCGGCCCCGGTTGTTGCGGATCACGGCGTTGGCCGCTTCCAGTATATTGCCGGTGGAGCGGTAATTCTGCTCCAGGCGGATCACTTTGGCATCCGGAAAGATCTGTTCAAAATTCAGGATGTTGCGGATATTGGCGCCCCGGAAGCGGTAAATGCTCTGGTCGTCGTCTCCCACGACGCAGAGGTTCCTGTATTTCTCCGCAAGAAGGCTGATCAGGCTGAACTGGGCCGTGTTGGTATCCTGATACTCATCCACCATGAGATAGCGGAACTTGTCCTGATAGAGGCCCAGGATATCCGGGAAGCGCTTAAACAGTTCGATGGTTTTCCCGATGAGATCGTCGAAATCCATGGCGTTGCTGGCAAGCAGCCTTTTCTGGTATTCCTCGTAAAGGCTGCCGACCTCGCGGCTGTAGAAATCCTTTCCCGCAGTCTCGGCGTAGCGGTCCGGGGAGACGAGCTCATTCTTCGCGGAGGAGATCAGGGCAAGGACCTGCTTCTCCCGAAAGCGTTTCGTGTCGATACGCTTCGCCTTGAAGATGTCCTTCATGACGCTCAGCGAATCGTCGCTGTCATAGATTGTAAAATAGCGGGTGTAGCCCAGCTCCTCCGCGTGGCGGCGGAGGATCCGGACGCAGGCGGCGTGGAAGGTCATGACCCAGATCTTGCCTGAATCCGGGCCGATCAGGTCCTCCACCCGGCTTTTCATCTCATCGGCCGCCTTGTTGGTGAAGGTGATGGCCAGGATGCTGCCGGGCCAGACGCCCAGGACGTTGATGAGATAGGAAATGCGGTGTACCAGGACCCTGGTCTTGCCCGATCCCGCTCCCGCCAGAATGAGCAGCGGCCCTTCCGCCGTCCTTACCGCCTCCGCCTGTTCGGTGTTCAGCCTGCTTATGATCTGTTTTTCATCCATCCGCCTGTCCCGCTTTCTCCTGTTCATTCAAATGATTCCACACGATATCGTAGCCGTTGTTGCCATAGGCCAGCGAGCGATTCACCCGGCTGATCGTGGCCGTTGAAGCTCCCGTCTTCTCTGAGATGTCCAGATAGGTTTCGCCGGATCTGAGCATCTTGGCAACATGAAAGCGCTGGGACAGGGACAATATCTCATTGACCGTACATACATCTTCAAAAAAAGCATAGCATTCGTCGAGGTTCTCCAGTGTCATGATCGCCTTAAAGAGATTATCGACATCTTCCGTATGGAGCTTCTTTGTCATTTCTCTATATTCTCCTTCATGGGGTATTGGGCGTTACATTATCATTGTAGCATTTCACAGTGCTAAATTCAATGCGGGAAATTCTTTTCTTGAAGTGCGTCCCGCCGGGTGGTACTATTAAAACAATAATGATAGAAAGGCGGAAAACAGCCATGCAGGATTCGAATACGCTGTGCAAGCTGATCATATTGTTTATGCTGAGGAAGGTATCCTTTCCCCTGACGAACGCCCAGCTCACAGAGTTCATCGTCGGGAAGGAATATACCGACTACTTCCACGTGCAGGAATCCATCAATGACCTTCTGGACGCCCACCTCATAAGCTCCGAAAAGATCCGCAATACTTCCCAGTACACGGCGACCATGGACGGGGAGAAAACGCTGGAGTATTTTCGCTATATGATATCGGAAAACATCAAAAATGATATCGCGGAATACATGGATGAAAACGCCCTGGAGCTGCGGACGGAATCCTGTACCAAAGCCGATTACCGGATGACCCCCAACCACGAGTATGAGGTCCGCTGCTATGTGCGGGAGGGAAGCGAGATGCTGATTGACCTCCGTTTTTCGGTCCCCGGCGAGGAGGAAGCGGAAAAGGTGTGCGCGAACTGGCCGGAGAAATCCCAGAAGATCTATATGAACGTATTGACGGAGCTTCTTTAATGAACGGACGCGGCAGCCCGGCAAGGCCATAAAAAAATGCCTGCGGAGCAGGCATTTTTTCTTATCGGGAGAGCGCCCGTTTCCGAACCTCCTGCAGGCGCTCGCTGACCGTTTTTTCAAAGCCGATACTTCCGGGCTCATAGAATTTCATTTCCCGGATCTCGTCCGGCAGGTACTGCTGGAGCGCGTAATGATCCGGATAGTCATGGGCGTACTTGTAGCCAACCGCTTTTTCCTCATCTCCCGCACCGTTTGCGTGAATGTTCATCAGATGCCCCGGCACTGAGGTCCTGATTTCCCGCACGTTCGCCAGCGCCCGGTCGATTGCCAGATAGGCGGCGTTGCTCTTGGGGGCCATAGCCACGTAGACGGCCGCTTCAGCCAGGGGGATCCGGGCTTCCGGCATGCCGACCCGCTCGACCACCAGGCTGGCGGAAGCGGCCACCGTCAGAGCGTTGGGATCCGCCATCCCCACGTCTTCCGCCGCGCAGATCATGATCCGGCGGGCGATAAACTTGATGTCTTCACCGGCTGCCAGCATCTTCGCGAGATAGTAAACCGCCGCGTCCGGGTCAGAGCCCCTCATGCTCTTGATAAACGCGGAGATCGTGTCGTAGTGCTGGTCTCCTTCCTTATCATAGCGCACAGCCCGCTTCTGAATGCAGTCCGCTGCCGTTTCCATGTCGATGTGAAGGATCCCATCCGCGCCCGGCTCGGTCGTCATGACCGCAAGTTCGAGGGCGTTTAAGGCTGAGCGCGCGTCTCCTCCCGCCATATCCGCGAGGAAATGCCGCGCGTCCGCATCCAGGCGGGCTTTTAGCGCCCCAAGCCCCCGCTCCTTATCGCTCATCGCCCGGTCCAGCAGCTTTTCGATGTCCTCCGTCTCAAGAGGATGGAGTTCGAAGATCGTGGAGCGGGACAAAAGCGCGGAATTGACTTCAAAATAGGGGTTCTCGGTCGTCGCCCCGATCAGGATCAGGGTTCCGTCCTCGACGAAAGGAAGCAGGTAATCCTGCTGGGATTTGTTAAAGCGATGGATCTCGTCGATAAAGAGGATGGTTCTCCGCCCGAAGCCGCCGAGCGCCTCTTTGGCCGCTTCCACGACAGACTCCATGTCTTTCTTTCCGGCGGCCGTCGCGTTGATCTGGCGGAATACCGAGTGGGTCGTGTGGGCGATCACCTGGGCCAGCGTCGTCTTTCCGGTGCCCGGCGGCCCGTAAAAGATGATGGACGAAAGCTTATCCGCCCGGATCGCCCGGTAGAGAAGCCGCCCTTTTCCGATGATATGCTCCTGGCCGACCACTTCTTCCAGCGTCCGGGGACGAAGCCGACTGGCGAGGGGGGATTCATTTTCAAGCTTCCTGGTCTTCATATAGTCAAAAAGATCCATATGGGCCTCCATTGATATTAGGAAATGAAAACCGGACGGAATCCCTTCCGCCCGGTCTTTTACAGTTCGTATCTTTTACGCAAGCTTGGTCTTTGCAAGCTCCACAAGGGAGCTGAAGCCTTCCGCGTCGTTCACGGCAAGATCCGCCAGGATCTTGCGGTTGATATCAATATTCGCAAGCTTAAGTCCGTGCATAAACTGGCTGTAGGAAAGGCCGTTGATGCGGGACGCGGCGTTGATGCGGGCAATCCAGAGTCTGCGGAAATCTCTCTTCCTCTGCTTGCGGCCGGCGAAGGAGCTTGCAAGAGCCCTCATGACCGACTGCTTGGCAATCCTGTACTGCTTCGACCTGGCGCCATAGTAACCTTTTGCCAGCTTAAGAACACGATTATGTTTTTTCTTGGCATTTAAGCCGCCTTTAATCCTTGCCATCTTCTATACCCTCCAGTATTATGCGTACGGTAACAGCTTCTTCATTACCTTCTCGTTGGTTGCATCCGTCATGGCAGCCTTGCGGAGATTCCTCTTCGTCTTGGCGCTCTTCTTCGTAAGAATGTGGCTCTTATAAGCTTTCATTCTCTTAAGCTTACCGGTTCCGGTTACATGAAAGCGCTTTTCCGCAGCTCTCTTCGTCTTCATCTTGGGCATAATCTTTGTTCTCCTCTCTGCTTTATACTACGCGGCGAAGGAAAATGAAAACCCTTCGCGGCACTTACTCCCGGTTCATTGTTTTTTTGCCAGAAACATCGTCATAAAGCGGCCTTCCATCTTCGGCGGCTTCTCCACAACGGCAATATCCGCAAGCTGCGCGGCAAAATCATCCATCATCGGACGGCTGGCCTGGGTGTGAGCCATCTCGCGTCCGCGGAATCGGATACTCACTTTGACCTTGTTGCCTTTCTCAATGAATTTCCGAGCGGCAGAAACCTTTGTATTCAGGTCGTTCGTGTCAATGTTGGGCGACATGCGGACTTCCTTGATCTCAATGATCTTCTGCTTCTTTCGCTGCTCCTTCTCTTTGCGAAGCTGCTCGTACTTAAACTTGCCGTAATCAATAATTTTGCATACCGGAGGCTGAGCTTTGGGGGCGATCTTCACAAGATCCAGCCCTGCCTCATCCGCAAGCGCCTGCGCCTTGTAGGTCGGCATAATGCCGAGCTGTTCACCGTTCTCTCCGACCAGCCGGATCTCCCGATCCCGGATCTGCTCATTAATCAATAAGTCGCTAATCTTTCTACCCTCCTTTATGAATCAAACTTCCGGCAAAACCCGCATTTTTCTTTTCCACTCGAGCCTCGCGGAACCTGATACAGGATTCCTGCAAGACTTTACTCTTAGAAGGAATTATTCCCGCTGAGAGAAACAAAAGAAAAAGACGGCCGCAGCCGCCCTCAGTCCGGACAAAAAGAAAAAAACCTTTGTCTGTGTCCTGTAAACGCCCGGTCACAAGAAAAATGCCGGGGTGAGAGCGTACTCTGCTTCTTGAACTAGTTTACTTTATCATGCTTTTCGCTCCCGGTCAAGCAAAATGTCGAAAGAATGTCATATTTTTTTAAGATAAAATTCATCACTACAGACCTTATCTATGGTATAATAACATGAAGTTTGTAAAGGAGGACGTTATGAATACAAAAAAGATATTGCTTCTTTCGCTCCTTTCCGCAGCCCTTCTCGCTGCTTCAGGATGCGGAAAGAAAAATGACGTTGAACTTCCGGAGGACTCCGTCATCAGCGTCGCAGAGTCAGTTATTTCCTTCGAGGAGGAGATTTCAAGACCCGACGTCCCTGAGGGAGGCTCCATAGAAGAAATCACGCCGGCGCCGGATTCCGCCATTGACACCAGCGGAGCCGAAGGACAGATCGTCGAGTCTCTTCCGGATTATCTGAAGGATCAGGTTTCGGTTACCGACATGGAAGCCCAGAAGACCAGCTACGGCGAGGGATTTTTCCTTGCCCCGGGCAGCGAGGTCAAAGTTCTCTCCGACGCGCAGGAGGGCCAGATCGGGGAGACTGTAATCATCAAAACGAAGGACGGAGATTACTCCCTCACGATTGACAGCTTTGATATCGTCGATACGGAGGAAGCCGGCCAGGTTATCCAGATCTTCTATACCTATGAGAATCTTTCGATTCCTTCCGAGATCCTCGTCGGCGACTACGGATTTGCCATGACGGGTCCGGACAGAGTTTCGCTGTCCACCTGGTACAATGAAAACGCCGATCCGGAGCTCTCCCAGCCGACAGCAGCGGGCGAGTCCTCGAAGGGCGCCCTCTCCTACTATCTGACCGGCGGAGCGGATCATTTTTACCTCTATTACCACTCCACTTCCGGCGATACGGTCAGACAGTATATCTGGAAATTCCTTCTTGACTAAAAAGCGGCACAGTCTGGCGATAAGCAAAAAAGAGGGATACGGCGCGGCAAAGGCCGCGCCGTATCCGTTTTTTTATTTTCTGCCGCAGCAGTACTTGTATTTCTTTCCGGAGCCGCAGGGGCAGAGATCGTTGCGTCCAATCTTCTTCGGCTTTACGATCGTTCCCGACTTTTTCTGCTCCAGATAGAGCGCGTGCTGCTCCTCTTTGCTGAAGATCGCGTCCCACTCCGGGAGCGTATAGAGCCATTCCGCCTTCGCGTCCACCATGTTCTTGTAGAGACGGGCCTTATCAAAGCCCAGATTGACCTCCGTGTTCTCGTCCATGGTCTCGATCGGATTCTTCTCGATCAGGCTGTCGTTAATCCCGTCAAGGAAGCCCACCATGGTCTCAACCTCAATATTGTACTTGCCCGCCAGTTCCTTCACCGTCCCGCGGACAACCTTGTCCGGTTCAAGAAGCAGCTGGATATAGATCCGTTTTTCAATCTCGAAATAAAGCTCCCAGAATCTTTGGAGCTTCCCTTTGTCCGCGTTCTGGTCATACGCTTTTCTTCTCCATTTTCCGAGGAGAGATTCCGGATCCGCTTTCAGTTCATTTTCTATAACAGCATCTGCCGTATTCTTTTCTTCTGCCATTTTCCTACTCCTATACATTAAACATTTCCCGGCGCGCCTATAGTAAAAGATGCGGCGCACCCGTCCTTTACTATAGCATACCCTCTGCCGCTTGGCAACTGCAAACCTCTGTCAGGAAAGGCTGCTCCAGCGGTTTCCGTTAAAGCCCTTGATGATCTGGCTCCAACTGCCGGCGGCCTTGCCTTTGGTCTCCGACGGCGCATACCAGGAAAGGAAGCTGCCGCTGTCTGAAATACGGATATAAGGCAGATAGTTTTTCGTCACGCTGTTCCAATTTTTGGTATCCATATCGCGGAAGACTGCTGCCGCGGGCTTGGCCGTCCTGCCATTCGTCTCATAAAGACCCAGGTAAAATCCTCCTGCGGCTTCGCCGCTGTCTTCAATCAGCCGGTGAATATCAATCTCGTCAATATTGCCGTCAAACTCCGCTTGATAGTAGGCGAAAGCCACCGCTGCCGCGTGATAATTTGTCTGGTCATGGATTTTCCCATTATACGGGAACTTCGAAGATATACCTGTTTCCGACATAATGATATGGGTATCGTTCCCATAGGTATTCTTGATATAAGCCGCCCAGGAGGAAGCGTTCAGCATGGTAACCTGAGGGGTCGTCCCCAGATCGAGAACCGAATAGGTTCTGAGCCAGAAACGGCAGTCCTGCTCAGGAGACGGATAAGGATGCATGGCTATATCCCAATGAACGCGTCCCTGCCGGGTCAGATCCTGATTGAAATCCCGCACAAGGGACATTCCCTGGTACCAGCGGTAATCCATGCTCTGCTTCTGGCTGCCCGTGAAATTCCAGTTGTGATCCAGAGAGATATAGCAGCGGGCATTGGACCAGCGGCTCTTGATTGCCGCGTTGAAAAGCCGGTACTGTTCCGCCAGACTCTCGTGGTAAAGGTTATAACCCAGATCCCCCGAATAGTTATAGATGATATACTGATCCACTTCATTGCTCAGGATCCAGTTGGCCACCAGGATCCCGTCCTTTGTAAAGGCTTCCGCCAGACAGGAGAAGAGCGCCTCCACCTGCTTGCGTCCGGAATCCCGGGTATTGAGGCCCAGGAGGACGGCGCTGCCGAGATTGCTCCCGCTTCTTGCTTCCGGCTCCATGAACGCGGTTTTGCTCTTGTCGGAGAGATAAAAGATGCCGGTCACAACGATTCCCGCGTCCTTAAAGGATTTGAGCATGGATTTATAGCCGTTTACGTTATAGAAGGTGTAGGTATTCCCCTCGTAATTATAAGAGGTTCTGTCGCCGCTCGCGTTCAGGAATACTTCTATCGGCATGTCGATTGCCGCATGGCTGCACTTCAGGTCTTTCGCGTAAGAAAGCTGGTTAAGGCTGAGTTTCAGCCCTTTCTTGGTAGCCCTCCGGGAAGTCGGGAAGGCTGTCGTCTGCGTGGCTGCCGCCTCCGGATTCGTAATATAGTAAGCGTTGCTGATGATCCGGTAAACGCCGTTCTTTTTGACCGCTACATAGAGCTTCTTCTGAAGCAGGGACGCCGCGTTGTTCTTATTAAGGCTCGCCGTAATGGCCAGGTCTGAGGAAAGCGTCCCGCTGGCAACCGGTCCTTTTCCGGAAATGCTGCTGACATAGGGATCCACCGCGAAGAGATAGGCCTTGCCGTCATCGGAAGACTGAATGCTCCCCGAAGCCTTCACCGTCACGGTATTGTGGTCAGAGCCGATCAACGCCTGGGTGATCCTGAGACTGGCAAGATACCACTTCTGAACATCTATGCTTTTATTCGTGTAGAGCTGGATATTCGTCCCGTAATCCTTCGAACAGTTCCGGATATCCAGGGTCATATTCTGGTCCTTCTTATTGAGGAAGGATGTCGTTCCATCTGCGTTTTCCAGCGGGTGCCAAAGCTGCGCATCGCTTCCGTTCCATTGATAAAAGCGGACATTCTGGCCGTTTACCGTCTTGCCTCCCACAACATCCACAACCTTGCCGTTTGAAGCGGCAAGCCTCACATAGTACCCATCCGGCACGCCGTCCACATGGATCGGTTCGATCGTAAGTTTCTGGGAATCCTCCAGCGTAAGATCCGCAGAGACCAAATTGTCTGAACTCATTCCCAATACCCGGTCTGAATCGCTTGCGCTTTCAATCCAGGCCTTTATTTCCGAAGCCGCCTCCACCGGCTGACTTGAACTGCTTTCGTTCTCGGGATCCGTCGTCACAAATTTCTGGTTTTCATTCAGAGCCCTTGAGCCGGTCTCAAAGTTTGTGCCGTTCAAAGTCAGCATCAGGCCGCTGTTGAGACGGGAGAAGCAGGAGATGCTGCCATCGGAATTCTTCTGTACCCGCCAGAGCTGGGCGTTCGTCCCGTTCCAGGTATAGAGCTGGATATTGTTTCCAGCCGTCTTGCGCGCGCCGCTCACATCGATCACCTTGCCGGTCGCCTGATTGACGATTCGGTAGAGTCCGTATCCGGCGTCTTCGATCGAAAAATGCTGATAGCTGCTGCCGGCGGCCGCTTCGTCCGCCATCAGGTTGGTATGGCCGCTGCTGTATCCGGCCGGCGTCGCCGCCAGAGCCTGATTGGAAAGCGGACGGAGCATGACGACCGCTTCCTGGCTTTCCATTGACGCTTCTTCCAGGTAAAACTGCTGCGCGGGGGTAGCGTTAGACGTATAGAGCTGCACCTTCCGCTTGTTGGCCATAATGCCGCCGGAGATATCCAGCACTTTTGAGCTTTCCAGACCGCTGACCAGGGTATAGGTTCCATTGGCGTTTTTGACAAACTTCCAGCTCTGAGCCGCAGTTCCGTTGGGCTCGTACATCTGGATCTGGGTGCCTTTATTGCGGCTTCCGCCCTTCACGTCAACTGCCTTTCCGTTCATCAGATTATAAAGCACGTAGGTATCGGACGCAGTCTCTATAAACATAAACTTCTGGGCATTCGTAGCGTTCTTTGCGTAAAGCTGAAGCTTCGTCCCGTTGTTATAACCGGCGCCGGCCACATCCAGTACATAATCCGGATTTTTTGCGGAATGAATGAAATAGAGTTTTCCATCCTCCGCGTCCGCCTTTTCAAACGCCGCCGCGCCGACAAGCTCCGAACTTTCCGACACCTCAAGCGTTTCTTCCTCCGCAGCGTCTGCCTCCGCAGCCGGCTCTTCCGCTGCCGCCTCGGCAGGCTCAGCCGAAGCTTCTTCCGACACAGCGTTTTCTGCCTGCTCCGTCTGCGGCCCGGATTCCGCCGCAGAATCCTCTGTCTGCTCCGTCTGCGATTCAGCTGCGGATTCCGCTGCAGGATCCTCCGCCTGCTCCGAAAGAGCTTCTGACGCGGATTCCAGCGCTGATTCTTCCGATACGGCCGGCAAAGTCCCCGCATCAGCTGCCGGCACAACGCTTTCCGCTGCGCCCGGGTTCTCTTCCGCGCCTTCATCCGGCGCTTCCGCAGCAGCCTCCTCCGGGAGAGCGCTCTCCGCAATCGAATTCAGCCCGCTTTCAAGCTCCGTCTGGATTGCATTTTCTTCAGATAGATGCGCCGCGCTGACCGGAATTGTCCCGGAAAACAGAAGAATAAAACTCGCGCAAAGCGCAAGAATCTTTTTTACCATCGATGTACCCCTTTCTTACATTTAAAACCTTTAAAAATATCTCTCTCAAAATAAGAAGCGCTTGAAAACCCAATGTTTTCTGCTACAATATACCTATTCTGAAAGTATTCAGCGCCTCGCGCAAACCCACGGCCCGAAAGAATAATCCCTGCGCCTTTCGTACCGGCCGAAACAGTCTGCAGACGGACGCTGAAGCATCAGGACTATATTAACAAGGATTCCTTTCAATAACAAGCCTCATTTCTTATACGGAGATCTGAAAATGAAAACCTTCCGCCGCATCCTTGCCCTTGCCGGAGTCTTCCTGCTGCTCGGCCTGTACGCCCTCACCTTCCTATTTTCCCTGCTGAGGACAGAAAACGCCGACGCTCTTTTTAAAGCCTCCCTGGCCATGACCATACTGGTTCCGGTCCTGCTCTACGCCATTCTTCTGACCGCCAGGGTGCTGGCCCCTTCTTCTCCGGTCTTTGACGCCCTGATCCTCAGCGGCTCCTGGGATTCCGAAGAAGAGGAGGCGATCCGGCTCTATCTGTCGGGACTGACGAAACGCCCCCTTAAGACCTTCTGCCAGATGGGGGCCGACCCAGACAGCCTGTCTTCCCTGCTCTCGGAAAACCATCTCGTCCGGGACCGCGTCCTGGTCATCGATTCCAACGCGGACCGAGCCGCTCTTTTTAAGAAGAAAGGTTTTGCGGCAGCCGCCTGCGGGGATCTTGACGCAGTCAAGAAAGAGCTTCGCAGGACATCTATCGCCCGCTGAAGCGTTGGCAGGCCCGCCACAAACACAGGACAAGCCTTATCATAAAAAACGAATGCCTGCGGCACTTTTCGCCGCAGGCATTTGTTTTTTGTCAGCACCTTACCGGTCTGTGCAGCGGTAGATGATATCCTCTCTCCCCGGTCCGTTGGAGACCATTGTGATCGGATATCCCAACTTCTTTTCGATAAATTCTATATAATTCCTGCAGTTTTCAGGAAGCTCCTCGTATTTTCGAATTCCCCGGATATCGCACTTCCAGCCGGGCAGATTCTCATAGACGGGTTTGGCCTTCTTAAGCAGCGCGGTCGTCGGAAAATCTTCCGTCCGCTTGCCGTCAATCTCATAGGCGACGCATACCGGGATGCTGTCCAGATAGCCCAGCGCGTCCGTCACGGTAAATGCCACGTCCGTAGCTCCCTGCAGACGGCAGCCGTAGCGGGAGGCCACGACGTCATACCAGCCGACTCGTCTGGGCCTTCCGGTCGTCGCGCCGTATTCGCCCTTGTCGCCGCCGCGCCTTCTGAGCTCCTCCGCCTCGTCCCCGAATATCTCCGAGACAAATTCGCCGGCTCCCACCGAACTGGAATAAGCTTTGGTGACCGTGACGATCTTCCGGATCTCATAGGGCGGAATCCCCGCGCCAACCGCGCCGTAAGCCGCCAGCGTCGAACTGGAAGTCACCATGGGATAGATCCCGTGATCCGGATCCTTCATGGTGCCGAGCTGGCCTTCCAGCAGGATCTCCCTGCCCTCTTTCAGGGCGTTTGCAAGAAATGAAGACACATCGCCTACGTAAGGTTCTATCATTTCCTTGTAGCTTTTCAGCTCTTTCATCACCTCGGCTGCCGTAAGCTCCGGCTTATCATAGAGGTATCTAAGAACGACGTTCTTCTTCTCGCAGATATTTTCCACCTTCTCGCGAAGCGCTTCCATATCCCAGAGTTCGGAGACCTGGATCCCGATTTTCGCGTATTTATCAGAATAGAAAGGAGCGATTCCGGACTTGGTGGAGCCGAAAGATCTGCCGCCCAGACGCTCTTCTTCATATTCGTCGAACAGAATGTGATAAGACATCACCATCTGGGCCCGCTCCGAAACCATAAGCTTCGGCTTCGGAACGCCCGCTTCCACGAGAGCTTTGAGCTCCTTGATGAGAACCGGTACGTTGAGCGCGACTCCGTTCCCGATTACACTTGTGGTATGGTCATAAAAGACGCCTGACGGAAGCGTGTGCAGAGCAAAACGCCCGTAATCATTGATGATCGTATGACCGGCATTGGCTCCGCCTTGAAATCGCACAACGATATCCGCTTTGGCGGCGAGGGTGTCTGTGATCTTGCCCTTTCCCTCGTCGCCCCAATTGGCTCCTACGACTGCTGTTACCATGATATCTCCTCCTTAAACCGTAATCTCAGATGTGCCGCCCAGAATCCCGCGGTTTTCTTCGAGCAGGGGCTTCACTACATTTTCCAGATAGACCTCCACCTGATAGGGCGCCCGTCCCACATAGGCGGCCGGATCCATCAGCGCGGCCAGCTCATCCCGGCTGAGCGGGAAGGCGGGATCATCGGCAATCAGGTCCAGCAGATTGTTCTCTTTCCCCTCGACCTTGACCATACGGCCGGCTTCCATCGAGAGCTGGCGAATGCGCTCATGCAGCTCCTGGCGGTCCCCGCCTGCCTTCACCGCATCCATCATAATGTTTTCCGTCGCCATGAAGGGAAGCTCCGCCATCAGATGCTTGCGGATAACCTTCGGATAGACCACAAGCCCGTCCGCCACGTTCACAACGAGATCCAGGATTCCGTCCGCTGCCAGGAAGCCTTCGGCGACAGAAAGCCTCTTATTCGCCGAATCATCCAGTGTCCGCTCGAACCACTGGACGGAAGAAGTAATCGCCGGATTCAGCGCGTCCGCGACCACGAAGCGGGACAGGCTGGCGATCCGCTCAGAACGCATCGGATTCCTCTTATAAGCCATGGCCGAGGAGCCGATCTGGCCCTTCTCGAAGGGTTCCTCCACCTCCTTTAAATGCTGCAGAAGACGGATATCGTTCGAAAACTTGGCCGCGCTTGCGGCGACGCCGGCAAGGACGTTCAGGACCCTCGTATCCACCTTGCGGGAATAGGTCTGGCCGGAAACCGGATAGCAGCCCGCAAAGCCCATCTTCTCCGCGATCATCGGATCCAGGCGGCCGCACTTTTCCTGGTCCCCCTCAAAGAGTTCCAGGAAGGACGCCTGGGTCCCGGTGGTTCCCTTGGAACCCAGAAGCCTCAGGGAGCCCGCCACGTAATCGAGATCCTCGATATCCATCATAAATTCCTGGATCCAGAGCGTCGCCCGCTTTCCTACCGTCGTGGGCTGGGCCGGCTGGAAATGCGTGAAGGCCAGGGTCGGTAGATCCTTGTATTTCTCCGCGAAGGCCGCAAGGCGGTCGACCGCGTTGATCAGCTTCTCCCGGATGATGCCCAGCGCCTCCCTCATGATGATAATGTCGGTGTTGTCCCCCACATAGCAGGAGGTAGCGCCGAGATGAATGATGCCCCTGGCCTTCGGGCACTGCAGCCCGTAAGCGTAGACATGAGACATCACATCGTGGCGGACGACTTTCTCCCGGGCTTTCGCGTCCTCGTAATTAATGTCGTCGGCGTGGCTTTTCATTTCCTCGATCTGTTCGTCCGTGATCGGCAGTCCCAGCTCCTTCTCCGTCTCGGCCAAAGCGATCCAGAGCTTACGCCAGGTTTTGAACTTCATGTCCGGCGAAAAAACGGCCTGCATCCGCCGGCTGGCATAGCGCTCCGATAAGGGGCTTACGTATCGGTCAAACGTCTCACTCATTGCTGTATTTCCTTTCTTCCGATTGTGATCATCTGCGTCTTCCGCTGTTCCGGCTGAGGATCCGGAGGATATAGATGAAGAGATTTATAAAATCAAGATAAAGCTGGAGCGCCGAATAAACAGACGTCTTGGCCAGCATGTCCGAATCCCCGATGCGGCTGTAGTAATAATAGTTGTCGCGGATCTTGGTCGTATCGTAGGCCGTATAGCCGAGAAAGACGGCGACGCCCAGATAGCTGACGGCGATCTCAAAGACTCCCAGCGAGGTGAACATCCCGATCAAGCCGAAAATCAAAAGCGCGATCAGGCCGGCAAAAAGGTAGGGACGGATGCTCGTCAGCTCCAGGTTGAACACCCGGGAGGCGACCGCCATCCCGACAAAAAGGAGCGCCGCGGCCCCGAAGGAAAAAATCAGGATCGAGAAATCAAAGATGTAGAAATACATGGAAAAGGTAAAGCCGGTCAGGGCCGCGTAGCCAAGGAACATGGCTCTGGCGGAGCCTACGCTGAGCTTGCGGATCATGGAGCCCAGGATGACGACCAGGGCAAGCTCCCCGATCGTGGCGGCAATCAGCAGCACCGTAAAAGCTCCTCCCATAAGAAGCCGTTCCAGCATGCCGGAGACGGCCAGCCCGAAGGATACCGCGAACGTGACGAAAAGTCCGAGCGCCATCCAGAGGAAGGTCGAGGCGGTGTAGGATGAGAGCGTCTCATGCGCCGCGTCCATCGCGCCGAAAGTAAAAGAACGGCCCGGCTCCGTCCTGTTTTCATTTTCAAAATACGGATTCTCAAAATCCCTGTTATAATTGCTGTTCATAAGAATACTCCTTTCCGGGGACAAAATACCCCATCTTTCCTCAAATATCATATCATGGATTCCCGATTATGCAAGAAAAAAAGAATGAAGTTTCCATAAAAAGCCCCCGCCGGAGCCCGGCAGATCGCTTCCAAATACGTATTTCCTGACAAAAAAGCTGACTGCGGCGCACCGGGCTTTTTGCAATCCTTGACAAATTTCATCCCAACCTTTATAGTATTCTTAGTTACAATTAACAGCTTTTTAAGGCTAACTTTATCATAAAGAACCGCCTTTAGCGGCGGCGACAAGAATGGAGGATTTCACTTATGTACCAGGATGAGTACAAACGCTGGCTCGCGGCAGAGCTGGAAGACCCGGACCTTAAACCGGAGCTTTTGAGAATCGCGGATGACGAAGAGGCCATCAAGGAGCGCTTCGCCGTCGCCCTCAAGTTTGGAACGGCCGGTCTCCGCGGAACGCTCGGAGCCGGCACGAACCGCATGAACATCTGGGTCGTTCGCCAGGCCACGCAGGGCGTCGCGAATTGGGCCAAAACCCAGGGCGGAACACAGACCGTTGCCATCAGCTACGACAGCCGCTTAAAGAGCGACGTCTTCGCGAAGGAAGCGGCCGGCGTGCTTGCCGGAAACGGAATCAAGGTCGTTATGTACGACGCGCTCATGCCCGTCCCGGCGCTCAGCTTCGCCACCCGTTATTACAAATGCAATGCAGGCATCATGATCACCGCTTCCCACAATCCGTCCAAGTATAACGGCTTCAAGGCTTACGGCCCGGACGGCTGCCAGATGACGGACGACGCGGCGGCGATCGTGTACGCCGAGATCCAGAAGACCGACATCTTAAACGGAATCACCAAGATGTCCTTTGCCCAGGCTGTCAACGAAGGCCTTGTCAAATACGCGGATGACGCCTGCAAGGCAGCTTTCTACGAAGCCGTCGAGGCCTGCCAGGTCCGTCCGGGTCTTGCGAAGACCGCCGGCCTTAAGCTCGTTTACTCCCCGCTGAACGGCACGGGTCTCGTTCCCGTCACCCACGTTCTCAACGATATGGGCATCACCGACATCACGATCGTTCCGGAACAGGAATACCCGAACGGCTACTTCTCGACCGCTCCCTATCCGAATCCGGAAATCTACGAGGCAATGAAGTACGGGGTTGAGCTGGCTGTCAAGGAAGGCGCTGACCTCATGCTCGCCACCGATCCGGATGCGGACCGCGTCGGCATCGCCATGAAGTGCCCGGACGGCTCCTACGAGCTCGTCTCCGGCAACGAGATGGGCGTCCTGCTTCTCGACTATATCTGCGCCGGCCGCATCGAAAAGGGCACCATGCCGAAGAACCCGGTCGCCGTTATGTCCATCGTCTCCACCCCGCTGGCGGATGCCGTCGCGAAAAACTACGGGGTTGAGCTCCGCCACGTCCTTACCGGCTTCAAGTGGATCGGCGACCAGATCGCCCAGCTTGAGGAGGCAGGCGAAGTCGAGCGCTTCATCTTCGGCTTCGAGGAGAGCTACGGCTATCTGGCCGGCCCCTATGTCCGCGACAAGGACGCCGTCGTCGGCGCGATGCTGATCTGCGAGATGGCTGCCTACTATCGGAGCATCGGCTCCTCCATCAAGCAGCGCCTGGAAGAGATCTACGCCAAGTACGGCCGCTACCTCAACAAGGTTGACAGCTATGAGTTCCCGGGCCTTTCGGGCATGGACAAGATGAACGGCATCATGAGCGGACTCCGGAACGATCCGCCTAAGGCTTTCGCCGGCAAGTCCGTCGTCAAGGTCGCCGATTACGCGAAGCCGGAAGAGACCGGACTGCCGAAGGCCAACGTCCTTATCTACACGTTGGAAGACGGCGCTTCCGTTATCGTCCGTCCCTCCGGCACCGAGCCGAAGATCAAGACCTATTTCACCACGCTCGGCAAGGATCTCGCCGAGGCCCAGGCTGAAAAGGACGCCCTTGCGGAAGACTGCAAGAAGATCCTCGCCTGATTGAACCGTTTTTAAGCGCGGCGCGCCGCATAAAAGAAGGAGGACCCTCCCATCCGGGAGGGTCCTCCTTCTTTATCCCGCCGCGCCTTACTTACGGCAGCATGAGTTCATCTTTCAGCGCATTCCAGCGGCTTCTTTCCCGTTCGGTCAGCTCTCCCGGATGCTCCAGCACATAAGCCGCCACATCCGCGTCTTTCAGGATCTCGTCCAGGGGAAGGTGCTTCATCTTCTTGTCGCTGTGGTAATAAACAGCCCCGATCACCTGCTCTGTCTCCTCCCTGCTGAAGGATCCGTTCTCCTTCATCCAGGCGGCCGCCGCAGCCGCGCTCTTATGGGCATGATCGGAAACGGCGTCCTCCGCATAGACCGAAAAATCGTGAAAGATCCCGGCAATCCCGGCCAGTTCCGTATTCTCTCCCCGTCTTGCGGCAAGAAGCATGGCCAGCTCCGAAACGGCAGCCAGGTGATTCATCCCCTCATAGCGAAAGGCCGAGGGCTTCTTGAGCACGCAGGCGTACACATAACCCCTTGCAGCCAGTAATCGATTCATGCTCTTTATTTCCCCTCTCTTTCCCGTCTCATCTGCTCGATAAACTCCGCGGCGTCATCCGGCGCGTCATCCAGATCCGATCCCACATCCACCAGAAGCGGCTGCCTCTTAAAGAGGATGTCATAGATTACCGGAATAATGTAGAGCGTCATAAATGTGGAGTAGATCAGGCCCGCGGCGATGACGATCGCCATGCCCCGGCCCATCTGGCTGCCCATACCGCCCCCGACGATCATCGAGGACATGGCCAGGATCGTCGTCATCGCGGTCATCAGGATTGGCCTCATACGGGTCTTTCCGGTGGCGACCAGGGCGTCTCGCCTCTCCATGCCGCCCATGCGGAGCTGATTGGCGTAATCAACGAATACGATTCCGTTATTGACAACCGTCCCCATCAGGATCAAAAAGCCCATAAGCGAAAGCATCGACAGCTGTTCATTTGCGAGAATCAGTCCGATCATACCGCCCGTAAAGGCCAGCGGGATCGTGAACATGACGATAAACGGCGAGAGCAGGCTCTGGAACTGGGCCACCATAACCAGGTAAATGAAAAGCAACGCCAGCGCCATAAGCTTGCTCATCTGGGTGACCATATCGTTGATCTGGGTAGACTCCCCTGCGATCTCGTAGGAAATTCCCCTGGAAGGCGTATAGCCGGCAAGCCTGGTCTTGAGTTCTCTGGTCAAAAGCTCCGTATTATAGCCTTCTTGTGTCTTCGCGCTGACCGTAATATAGCGGGTCAGGTTCTCCCGTCTGATACTGCCCTGGGCGTAGGTCTCCTTTAAGGAGGCAAATTCACTGAGCTTATGGCTTTTCGGCGCCTCTTCCTCTTCTTCCTTCTCTTCGCCCTCTCCTTCCCCGGATGTTTCCTCCCCGGAAGCTCCGGCCATGGAACCCATCATGGAGGCGAGAGATGAACTTCCGCTTCCTCCCATGGCCGAAGCCATCGAAGAAGCCTGGCCGCCGGCCATCGCGCCCATCATGGAAGCGCCGGAAGACGCGGAGGCGTCAAACTCGATATCCAGGATATTTTCCCGGGTAAGCTCCCGGGTCTTATCCTCGATCACGACATCCAGCGTGATTCCGTTGGAGGATATCGATGTGGAAGTAACGGAAGTCGTAAGGCGGGCGGCAATCTCCGCATAGATCTGGGCCACCGTGAGGCCTGCGGCCATGGCCTTGTCCTTGTCGATCACCAGCTGCAGGGTTTCGGCCGCATCCTCCGAACCGTTGGAGATCTCTTCAAAGCCCTTTACCTCTCCGATGATCTCCATGAGTTCCTCGCTGACCGCATTCATATCGTCCAGGTCATCGCCGTAGACATTAATGGACAGGCCGCTGGCGCTGAAGGAAGACAGGTCTGACATGCCCCCGGTTGAAGCGCTGACCTCACAGGGCAGATCCTCCGCAACGGCATTGATCTTCTCGCAGAGCCGCGAAACCTCATCGGAGAATTCCCCGCTTTCCGGCTGCACATAGCAGATATAGACGCCGTAGGAATCGGATCCCCCGCCGAAGGAGCCCAGAAAGCCCGCCGTACTGCCGGAATCCATGGCTCCTACATCCCCTACGCCCTCGATTCCGGAGATCCGCTTGATCACCTCATCCACCATGGCGTAGGACTCTTCCCGGGTGGCTTCTTCCGGCGTTCGGATGTTTACCTGGATATCGTCGCCGTTCATTTCCGGCAGGACCACGATTCCCATGGTCACGAGGCGGACAAGCGAAAGAGCCAGCAGCAGGATCGCCGCAAGGAGCGTCATGAGCTTGTTCTTCAGGCACCAGCGCAGGGTCTTCCCGTAAATATTCTGGACCTTGTCCATAAAGCGGTTCTTCTTGGGAGTGACATTTCTCATGATGCTGCTGGAGGCTGCCGGCACAACCGTCATGGCGACCACCAGGGAAGCCAGTAGGCAGAAGGAGATGGACAGGGCCATGGGCACCATGAGTTCCCGAACCGTTCCGGTCGTGAAGACCATGGGCATAAAGACGCAAACGGTCGTAAGCGTAGAAGCCGTGATCGCGCCTGAAACCTGGCGGGCTCCCTGGACAGCCGCGCGGGGAGCCGGAATATCCCGGCCCCGGAGGCGGAAGATATTCTCGATGACGACAATGGAATTGTCTACCAGCATGCCGATGCCGAGAGCCAGACCTGAAAGGGTCATAATATTGAGCGAAAGCTTTGAGAAATACATGAGGACCAGGGCAAACAGGACGGAGAGCGGGATCGCGATGGCAACCAGAAGCGTCGGCCGCACGTCCTTGATGAAAAGGGCCAGAATGATGATGGCCAGGACGGCCCCGAGCAGCATATTCCTGACAATATCCTCTATAATCATGGAAATATAATCTCCCTGATCCATAAGCGTCGCCACTTCCGTTCCTTCATCCCGGGCGCTTATATCCTCAATCGCTTTCTTTAGATTCCGCGAAAGCTCGTTTGTTCCAACAGAAGAATTTTTAAAGATGGAAAGCACCACGGCCGGCTGTCCGTTCAGCTTCGCGTAGCTGTCTCCGGCGTTGTCGATCACCGTCACATCCGCCACGTCCGAAAGGCGGACCGGACCGATTTCATCCATGTCAATCAGAAGAATATCGGAGATATCCTCCCGGGTTTCATATTCGTCGCCTACCTTCAGCAGCCAGGAAGTCCCATCCTCATCGGAAATATAGCCGGCCGGCATTGAGAAATTCTGGGCAAAAATCATCTGTGAGAGCGTGGATGCGGAAAGAAGCGCATCCGCGTTGGCGTTTTCCAGCGCGCTCTCCCGGGCGGATTCGTACTGGGCCTGGGCAGAAGCCAGCTGGCTCTGGGCTAAAGACAGCTGATTCGCCGCTGTCGAAAAGCCGACCGCAGCGTCCAGCTGGCCCTGGGTCAGCGCAGACAGGACCTGCTCCAGCGTATCCATGACCTCCGGAGCCTGGTCGATCAGTTCCTTCATGCGGTCCACGCCGTCCCTGGCGGCGTCAGGAGAGACGTCCGCGTTCGCCGCCTTCGCATACTCGGCTGCTCTGGTCAGCAGGCCTGTGATTCTGGGAATCAGCGCGGAGAGACGGTTGACGCCGGACATCAGCGTGGAAAATGAACTGCCGTCCAGAACCGAAGCGGTTTCTCTCAATTCAGCCGCCGCGTCCGCAAGTTCCTCGACGATCGGCGTAATATCGGCGGCTTCCTGCACCGTCCCGGCCGCCTCCTGCAGCGCGGCCTCAGCATCCTGAAGTTCCTTCATCGCAGCCGCCAGGTCCTCGTCGGCGAGCTCCATTGCGGCCTTCGCGTCTTCCGCAGCCTTTGCAAGCCCTTCCTGCACACTGGATTCCGCGGCTTCCTGTTTGGCCTCCAGGTCCGCCTTCGCTTTCTCATAAGCCGCTTTTGCCCTGGCGGCCGCTTCGCTCAGGGTCTCAACTTTCTCCTTTGCGCTCTCGTAGGCGGCGTTAAAATCTGTCCCGGAGGCATCCACCGTATTTTTTAAGCCTTCATAGGCGTTCGTCAGTTTTTGCGAAATTGTTTCCATTGAAGCGGCGGTGTTCTCGATCTGCGTTTTGAGACCGTCCGCGATCGTTACGGAATTTTCCCGAACCGGCGTAATGATCCCGGAACTGAGCATGGAGCCAAAGCTGCGTTCCTGCTCCTCCAGCGTTTTCTGTCCTTCTTCGACCTGCGCCCTGGCGTCGTCAAGCTGCTCCTCAGCCTCGCTCAGCGCATCTTCCGTCATTCGGAGGATCTTCTCGTTCAGGGAATCGATCTTGCTGCTGTTCAGCTCCACCCGGACCGTCTGATCCACGAGGCCGATGGTGGAAACGGAAGCCACCCCGCTCACGCGTTCAACGGAGGGCTGGAATTCATCGCGTACATAATCCGAAAGCTCATAGATATCATAGCCTTCCCGCTCTACCGCAATATACATAGATGCGATCATATCCATGGAAAGTTCCAGGATACTGGGGGAACCGGCGCCGTCCGGCAGGCTTCCTCTCGCCTGCTCGACCGCGCTTGAAACCTTGACCATGGCGCTGTCCATATCCGTATCGTCTTCAAATTCCAGCTGTACCATGGAAAAATTTTCAGAACTGACGGAATAAACATTTTCCACATGGGAGATTGTCCCCAATGCGTTTTCCATCACAGAGCTGACTTCTATTTCTACCTTTTCCGGACTTGCTCCGGGATAGGGGGTCATAACCATAAGATAAGGGATTCCGATATCCGGCAGAAGGTCCATAGACATACTGGTCATGGACACGACGCCGAGCGCAATCACTGCAATCACAGCTACCAGAACAGTAAACGGTTTCTTTACGCTATATTTTTCCATAGAATCTCCATCTTCGACTGTAATCTATATCATTTTGATATAATATCATGCATTTTATTATCTGAGAAATTTTTACACATATGAGGCAAAAACACAAGTATATAAATGTAAAAAATAAATTAAATGTTAGGCGCATAAAACTGCATTGCCGTCTGCCCGAACATGGCTGCCTGGCAATATCATAAAAAAACAGACCGGACAAACGTCCGATCTGTCAGAGGCGACACCCGGAATCGAACCGGGGATGAGGGTTTTGCAGACCCGCGCCTTACCGCTTGGCTATGTCGCCAAAAAAATTGTGTCAAATGACCCCAAGCAGGTTCGAACTGCTGTTACCGCCGTGAAAGGGCGATGTCTTAACCACTTGACCATGGGGCCTCATTACGGGCTAAAGCTCTTGAAAACGAACCGAGGTCCCGTCAGCTCCCCGAGTAGGGCTCGAACCTACAACAACTCGGTTAACAGCCGAGTGCTCTACCATTGAGCTATCGAGGAATAAAAGAAAAAGGGTGCCGCGCACCCTCAAAACCGCATATACATAACCTGCCGAAGTTGGTCATTTAACCTTGCCGGAGCGCTTTCGCGCTTCCTGCCTGGTCAAGCCCTCGTCCTATTAGTAGCAGTCAGCTCCATACATTACTGCACTTCAACCCCTGCCCTATCAACCTCGTCGTCTTCAAGGGGACTTACTTCCTCGAGGGAATGGGAGGTCTCATCTTAAGGGGGGCTTCACGCTTAGATGCCTTCAGCGTTTATCCCTGCCCCACTTGGCTACCCAGCTGTGGGCCTGGCGGCCCAGCTGGTGCACCAGAGGTGGGTCCGTCCCGGTCCTCTCGTAC
>JAILID010000070.1 GCA_024695465.1 Lachnospiraceae bacterium
TCCCCCGCATCCGTATAAGCCGCCGTCGTCTGGTTCTCCGGGGCAAAATCAGCCGTCGTCCCGTAATAGACCTGAATATCCGCCGATTTGCTCCCTGTTACAGTAAAGCTTAAAACCGTATCTTCCGCATGTCCCGTCGGATAGGACAGGAAAAAGATATTGACAAGGACAGCCATAACGGCCAGTATGGCCAAAAGCGCTTTCTTCTTAGATGACATCTTCGCTCCGTCTTATTTTCGATACTTTTCCGTATACTCCCTGATTCCGCCCCAAAGGGTATCCTTCTCGGAAAGATTCGGAACCGTCCCTTCCGGAATCGGCCATTCCACCCCGATATCCGGATCGCTCCACAGGAGACCGCCCTCATCGTTCGGATGGTAGAAATCCGTACACTTATAGCAGAATTCCGCCGTATCGGACAGAACGTAAAAACCATGGGCAAAGTTCTTGGGTATGAAAAACTGCTTTTTGTTCTCCGCGGAAAGCAGCACTCCGTACCACTTTCCGTAGGTTGAAGAGCCGGGACGGAGATCCACCGCCACGTCGAACACTTCCCCCTTTACAACTCTTACCAGCTTGTCCTGCGGATACTTAATCTGGAAATGAAGACCTCTCAGAACGCCCTTCGTCGAGGAGGACTGGTTGTCCTGGACAAAGACCTGCTCAAGACCGGCTGCCCTGAAATCCTTATAGTTATAAGTCTCCATAAAATATCCGCGATTATCCCCGTAAACTGCCGGAGTTATAACTTTAAGCCCTTCAATCTCACAGGTCTCCACCGTAATTTTACCCATTTTCTTCCTCCCTGCTTCTTTTTTATTCCGGTTTTCGACTCACCGGTTCCATTATTTTGCAGAATTCTTTTCTTTCTGCATGATTTTCCTTATTTTATCCGGATTCCCCCATACGGCCGGCGAAGCGTCCGCCCGGTCCGGAAACTGCCCGTAGCCGAGGCGGAGCTTCATATGATGCAGACGGATGAACTCCTCCGCCTTCTCCGCCAGCGGCACGGGAATTCCGCTGCACACATTGATAATACCGCAGATCTCGGTCTGGAGCGCGGTCGATACGATCTGGGCCGCCAGCTCATCCACCGTGATAAAATCAAATTTATTGCTTCCGGTCGTAAACGGAAGAACCTCCGCGCCCTCAGCCTCAAGCTTCACCATGCGGGAGAAAACGGAATTATTCCTCTCGTCATCGCCGATCAGGTAAAAACCGCGGAGCCACTGAAGCAGAGTCCCCCTCCCGGCCGCATAGATCTGGGTGAGCTCCCGCAGCGCGTTTTTGGATATCCCGTAGGGGGTCAGCGGTTTCGTCGGCGTATTTTCGTCGATCGCCCCCTCGTAATATCCCACTTCGTGCATCGTGCTCATGACGACCAGCTGCCGAAGACCCTGATCCATCATCGACGTAAGAAAACGGTAATGCTTCGGCAGATCATCCACATGGCTCCGGTTGTAATGGTCAAAACCGTTCCTCCAGGCAAGATGGATCAGGACGTCCGGGCTTCCAAGCTTTTCGAAAAGTCCCGGATCCTCCGAAAAAATATCCGCTTCCGCGATGCGGGCCCGGGGATCGATCCCATCCGTGTGAAGGTCCGAGGCAATCACCTCGCAGTCCCGCCGAAGAAGCTCAGCCGTCACATGGCGTCCAATATACCCGTCTGCACCGGTGACAAGAATTTTCATCCGCAGACACTCCTTTTATTTTCCGGAATACATTTCCTCATAATACTTCTGGTAATTCCCGGAAGTAACGTGCTCCATCCACTCCGCATGCTCGAAATACCACTTGATCGTCTTCTTGATGCCGACCTCGAAAGTGGTCTCCGGATACCAGCCGACCTCAGCCTTGATCTTGTCCGGCGCGATCGCATAGCGGCGGTCATGCCCCTTGCGGTCCGCGACGTAGGTGATCAGGTCTTCATTTACATAAGCTTTTCTCGGATCGTCATCGGAGAGCTCCTCGCGGAGAGTCGCGATGATCGTCTTTACGATCTGGATGTTCTCGCGCTCGTTATGGCCGCCGATGTTGTAGGTCTCAAAGAGCCGGCCTTTCTCCTGCACCATATCGATGCCCTTGCAGTGATCCTCGACGTAGAGCCAGTCGCGAATATTCTTCCCGTCGCCGTAAACCGGCAGGCTCCTGCCGTGCAGCGCGTTATTGATCATAAGCGGGATCAGCTTCTCGGGAAACTGGTAAGGGCCGTAATTGTTGGAGCAGTTCGTGATGTTGGCCGGAAAATGATAGGTATCCATGAAGGCCTTGACCATAAAGTCCGAAGAAGCCTTGGAGGCCGAATAAGGGCTGTGCGGGTCGTAAGGCGTGGTCTCATAGAAGTAATCTTCCGGGTTCGAAAGAGAGCCGTAAACCTCATCGGTGGAGACGTGAAGGAACTTTTTCCCTTCCTTGTAGGAACCGTCCGGCAGCTCCCAGGCGTTCCTGGCCGCGTTCAGCATCGTGAGCGTTCCGAGGACGTTGGTCTTCACGAAAACGCCCGGATCCTTGATGGAGCGGTCAACGTGGCTTTCCGCCGCGAAATGAACGACCCGGTCAACTTCATTCTCCTCAAAAATTTTGCTGATCGCCTCCGCGTCGCAGATATCGGCCCGGACGAAGCTGTAATTCGGATAATCCTCGACGTCCTTCAGGTTCTCCAGATTCCCCGCGTAGGTAAGCTTGTCGACATTAATGATCCGAATCTCATCCCCATATTTTTTAAACATATAGTGAATATAGTTGGATCCGATAAAGCCGGCCCCGCCGGTGACAACATAGGTTCTCATATTGTAATCTCCTTGTGATTGTAATCAACAAATATAATCTTTTTTATTATACCACCGCTTTCAGCACTTCGCAAGACTGAGGCAGGAAAGAGCCTTTTCCGCCATAGCTTCCGCAGCCTCCGCTCCCCGGCCTCTGCCATAGACCTGGCCGATCCGGTCTGTCCCGTTTACCATGGCCGGAAGCTCCGCGCCGGGCGCGTAATCAAAAGAGGCATAGATTCCCTCTTCGGAAAGCGACATAAGGCCTTCCCTGTCGATATCCAGAAGGCGGGCCCTTTCTCTCAGAAAGAGCAGGCTTGCCGCGCAGGGAACCGCCTCCCGCAGGCTGAAATCCGCTTCAGCGCCCAGCGCGTTTTTGATCATAAGCCCGTAATAATCGATCCCTCCGTAAAGAGAGATGAGTTCCGGAATGCAAGTGGCCCCGCAGCGGCCTCCGGCCTCGATGATGGTCGTCTCATCCCCGGATACCAACGCGTCAATGTTGAGCGCCGCGTCATTGATTCCGGAGACGGCCGCAATCCGCTCAGTCTGTTCCCTCATATCCGCAAGGAGCCTGGCGGAGCCTTCGCAGGGAAAGACGTGGCCCACCGGAACCGTCGAGTGCCGGCCCCGGTAGATCAGCTTGTCATGGGGCAGAAAGAGCGCCAGCCGGCCGTCCTTCACATAGGCGTCGATCCCGATCTCATGTCCTTCCACGTATTTTTCCACGATCAGGTAGTTTTTGTCGGTAAAGGAAGCCGCGTAGGAATAGGCCTCCGCCAGGGCTTCCAGGCTGTCCACCCGGACGACACCCCGGCTGCCGGACTTGTCGGTGACCTTCACCATAAGCGGGCCTCCCAGCGCCAGGAACGCTTCCTCAGCCTCTTCCAGGGAAAAGACCTTGCGGAAAGGGGCCGTCCTGACCCCGCCCTCAAGAAAAGCTTCCTTCATGGCCGCCTTGTCCGTCAGGATCTTCGCGGCGGACAGCGATATTCCGGGGAGGCCCAGCTCATCGCAGATCAGTCCGACCGACTGCATGGCCACGTCCGTTCCCGTCGTAAGGATTCCATCAATCCGCCGTTCCCGGGCGGCCTTCAGGAGCCCCTGCGCGTCTACCGTATCGATGTAAAGCGTCTCATCCGCAAAAGCGAAGCCGGGATAGGGTCCGGGTATGCTGGCGGCAATCGTATAGATCCCCAGCTCTTTCGCCTTCCTGATCAGCGGAACCTGATAGATGCCCGCCCCGGGAATCAGCATTTTTTTCATTTTCCCGCATCCTCCCCATGCTTTACGCTTCCGGCCGGCCGGCCTCCGTCTTCCTTCCGGATATTCACGGTCTCCCTCACGATATACTGCGGGCTTCCGTTGACAGCCAGAATCAGCTTGCCGATATATTCACCGAGAATTCCGAGGATCAGCATGATAATGCCGGAGAAGAAAAGCTGTATACAGATGATGGAAGCCCATCCCGCGACCATGGTGGGATCCAGAAGCTTCCAGATGAGGATCACGATCGCGAAGATCCCACCCACCGCAGAAAAAATCGATCCCATAAAGGAGGATATCCGCAGGGGGATCACGGAATAATTGAAATAAGCAAGCCAGAGATTCATCAGCTTTTTCAAAGTGTAATTGGAAGACCCGTATTCCCTCTTATGGTGTTCAACGCTGACGTTCGCGATATTGGAAGTCGTCCTGTAAAAGATGCCGTCGACATAAGGATTAAAATTCTTATAAAGGATCACCTCGTCCCTGACCGCCCTGGTGATGACCCAGAAGTTGGAGGAAACGATGTCCCGGGGTCTTCCGAGAAGGATCCGGGAGGTCACCTCGTTGAATTTGCTGGTCATGTTTTTGAAGAGGCCGTTTTCCTTCTTTTCATACTTCCCATAGACGAGATCATAGCCCTCCGAGATTTTGTCCAGCAGCAAAAAAACCTGGGACGGGTGCGTCTGCATATCGTCATCCATGCCCAGAACATAATCCCCGTCGGCGTAATTCAGCGCGGCCATCAGGGCGTTGTGCTGGCCGAAGTTCCTCATGAGATTGATTCCGTGTACATTTTCGTAATCCTCCGCCAGACGGCGGATCTCCTCAAAAGTATTGTCCTTTGAATAATCGTTTACCAGGAAGAAATCGCAGGTGTAACGGGGATGGGCGGCAAATTCCGCCATCACCATCTCCGTCACCTTGCGGATCGTCTTCTCAGAATTATAACAGGGTATCACGATTGAAACCAGCATTTCATTTTTCCTTTCCATCTGCCAGATCCGGGAGCGCGTCGAAGAAAAGCGGCAGTCCTCCCGTATGAAGGAAAAGTACGTTCTTTCCTTTTACGCCCATCCTCCTGAGATATTTCGTCATCCCGAAAAAAGCCTTTCCCGTGTAGGTTGGATCGAGGGGCAGGGAATTTACGCGGAACTGTTCCCTTATGACTTCAAGAATCTCTCCGTCATACTTTCCGTAGCCGCCGGCCAGGTAAGAGTCGCAAAGCTCGATCTCCTTCTCAAATCCTTCCGGAAGAGCAAGGCCGCAATCTCTGAAATACGCGCGGATCCCTTCCCGTATGATGCCCGTTCCCCGCTCCCGGTCCCGGGATACCGATATGCCGACGATCTTCTTCTCATCGGCGGCCAGAAGATGGCCCGCCATAAGTCCGCTTTGGGTAGCTCCGGTACCGGAGGCGTGGAAGATATAGTCAAAATGAAGACCCAGCTTCCTCTCGTCTTCCAGAATTTCCCGGTAGGAGGCGGCGTAAGCCCTGGCGGCCGTTCCTTCATTTCCCTCTCCGAGCCGGTTCCCATAGATATAATAAGGATCGTATCCCCTGCTTTCAAGCCGCGCGAAAGCCTCGTCAACCGCCGGGGCGATGGCGTTTTTCGCGCAGGATATGACTTCCACCTCAAAAAGCGAGACGATCCGGCTGTTGCCGGTTTTAAGGCTGGTGTGATCCGGATCCCCGGAACAAACCATCAGACAGGGAACGCCGTCGGCGCGGCAGGCAGAAGCAAGGACCCTGCACAGATTGGAACGGCTGTTTCCATACATGATAAGGGCGTTCTTCCCCTTCTCCTTCATATCGGAAAGAAAAGCTTCTGCGATCCGCACCTTGTTGCCTCCCAGCGAAAAGGGCAGAAGATCGTCCCGTTTGACAAACAAGCGATTATCCCCGCCGCCGAGAAGAGGCATGACGGGGGTCGATTCATATACGCGCATAAAGTACCCTCCCCGGTTTAATCGAAGAACAGTATACTATCAACTTTCGGAAGATGCAAGCACTTCGCTCCTAAGCCGCTCATTTTCACAGGAGCCCGCAGGATTACAACTTGCCAAAAAGAAGGCTTTGTTGTATATTTATAGCTAGCTGCCGGTTTTTTCGTCCGGATAATTAACCTGATTTATCATAATTTAGAAGGAACGCAATAAAATGATCGATTTCAACATTCCTCCCTTCACGGGAAATGAACTGCAATACATGGCCGATGCTGTCCATAACCGCAAGATCTGCGGGGACGGCCCCTTCACAAAGAAATGCCACGCCTTTTTTGAGAAGCAGACCGGCGCCGCTGCCGTCTACCTGACAACCTCCGGCACCTCCGCGCTGGAAATGGCAGCTATCCTTTCCGACATAAAGCCGGGTGATGAAGTCCTGCTTCCGTCTTTTACCTTCTGTTCCACGGCAGACGCCTTCGTGGCCAGGGGCGCCCGGCTCGTCTTCGTGGACATCCGGCCCGATACGCTGAACATCGACGAGACAAAGCTGGAAGACGCCATCACAGAAAGGACCCGGGCGATCGCGGTCGTCCACTACGCAGGGGTCTCCTGCGCGATGGATGAGATCCTGACCGTCGCGAGAAAGCATCATCTGATCGTTATCGAAGACGCCGCCCAGGCTGTCGGTTCCAGCTACAAGGGCAAAGCCCTCGGCACTCTGGGGGATTTCGGCTGCTACTCTTTCCACGAGACCAAGAACTACTCTATGGGCGAGGGCGGAGCCCTTCTGCTCCCGACGCTGGATAAGCGCGATGAAGCGGAGATCTGCCGGGAAAAAGGTACCGACCGCTCCCGCTTCTTCCGCGGACAGGTCGACAAATACACCTGGGTCGATTACGGCTCTTCCTACCTTCCCAGCGATATCAACGCCGCCTACCTCTGGGCCCAGCTCGAAATGTTTGAAGAGGTCAGGGCGGACCGCATGGCTTCCTGGAATGCCTATGACGAAGCCTTCCGACCGCTGGCCCGGGAAGGTCTTCTGGAGCTTCCCGTAATTCCTCCGGAATGCCTCCATAACGCCCATATGTATTACCTTAAGCTGAGGGATCTGAAGGAAAGAAGCGCTTTTATCTCTTTCCTCAAGGAACACGGCGTCATGGCCGTCTTCCACTATATCCCCCTTCACTCCTCCCCCGCCGGTCTCAAATTCGGTTCTTTTTCCGGGGAAGACGTCTATACGACGAAGGAGAGCGAGCGTCTGGTCCGGCTTCCCCTCTACTATCGCCTGCCGGAAGAAGACCGGGAACACGTCATAAATACCGTGAAATCCTTCTTCCGTCTTATCTGACAAGAATCTTGTGAATTCAAGCGGAGCAAAGAAACCATCAGCTTCTTTGCTCCTCTTTCGTCTAAAGGAGTCTTCTTTAATATGCATCTTCCTTCCTTCTCTCACCATCCGTCAACTCGCAGCTCCGGCAGCCGGACATATCGTCTGGTCACAAATCCGCTGTTCACGCTCTTCTTCTTCACGAACGCCGTTTTTTTTCTTCTCTACCGGGAATTCATTTTTGGGGACGCGGTCTTTATGTACAGCGATGTCGGATCCGATTCGCTCTCTTCCTCCTATCCCATTATCGCCGAGCTCTCCCGCCTTTTTAAAACCCGGACCTTTTCCTTCTACACAATCTGGAGCGGCCTGGGCCAGGACACGACGGCTACCTTTCTACAGTATATCAATCCTTTTAAGCTGATGCTGCTTTTCTTCGGCCGGGACGGTTTTCCCGCCGGGATCATGATCTACCTCTTTATCCAGTACAACCTGACGGCAGCCTCTTCCTACGGCGCCTTCAGCCTTCTTTCCGGCAGCCCCCGCGCCGCCCTCCTCCCGGCTCTGGCCTGGACCTATTCCTCCTATATCGTCGTCTGGGGGCAGAATTACAGCTACGGCTGCTGCATCCTCATGTTCTCGATCATGATGTATCTGCTTGAAAGAGTTCTCTGCAGGGAAACGCTGCTCAGATGGCTCTTTCTTACCCTCTGGTACGCCCTGTTTTTCATTTCCAATTACTACTTCTTCTACATGTCGGGCATCTTCTGCGCTTTCTATGTGTTTTTCCGCTCCCTTTTCAGGGCTCTCGACGGAAGGCTTTTAAAAAAAGGCGAAATTGCCCTCTTTGTCCGAAAGCTATTCGTTAAGGAGCTGAAGCTCGCCGCCTCCGCGGCCGCCGCCCTCGCCATTTCTGCCGCCCCGCTCTGCGCCATCGCGGTCAATTTTTTCGGAAGCGCCCGCACCGGCAGCATCGGGGCCGCCAATCTCAGGTCCCTTCTTCTGCCCTATGATCTGCACACCTACGGAACCTATCTGGCGCGTCTCTTCTCGGCCGACCTGATCGGGGCCGGGTCCGCTTTCTCCGGGTCCGCCAGCTATTACGACGCCGCGCTTTTATCCTCAACGCTTCTGGTCTTCTTCGCGATTGTCTACCTGCTCTTTCAAAGGCGCAGCCTCCCCGGGGTCCTGATTCTCAGCGCCGTTTCCTTCTTGATGCTTTATTTTCAGGGCAGCGGCAGAATCCTGACTTTCAACCCGATCTCCCAGCGCTATTCCTTCCTCAACCTCTATATGGCAATGATCGCCCTCGTCTTTTTCATGCGGAGCCTGCTTGATGCGCCCTCCAAAAAGAAGCTGCTGGCCGCATCATTTGTCTCCCCGATTCTCATAGCCTCCCTGCTTCTGGCGCTTTCCCGCGGCCAGGAGCGTTATCAGGTTTCCATACGAAAGGAAACGCTTTTGGACATCCTCGCCTTTCTCGTGCTCTGGACGCTGCTCATGTTCAGCATCAGCACATTCAAACAGCTGAAAAAGCTGCAGCTGGGCCTTATGCTGCTTCTTCTTGCCGCTGAGCTCCTGGTTCTGGGCAGCACCTCCCTCTACGATCGGGAATACCTGACCCGGGAATCTTTCAGAAGCGGCTTCTACAACGACGGAACGGCTGAAGCGGCCGCCCTGCTGAAGGAAGAGGATCCGGAGCTCTACCGGATCTGTGCCGGTGAAAGCTATGATCAGGCAAATGAAGGACTGGTCGACGGCTACATGTCGAGCAGTTCCTATTCCAACACCACTTCCGCCAGCGCGATTTCTCTCTCCCGGACTTTTTCCTCCTATGAGCTCTCCTCCAATTTCTTCCGGGCCGGTTACCGAAACTATTATCTCTTCACACTGCTGGGAGGACGCTACCTTATCAGCGACGAACCGGATAAAAAGGCCGATTCCCTGGAACCCCCGTTCTTTTCACTGCTTCATGAGACGGATACCCAGCGGACCTTCGTCAACAACAATGCCCTGCCCTTCGGCTATCTCTATGAAAACGAATTGACCCGGGAAGACTTTGCGGAGCTCTCTTCCCCGGACCGGATGAAGGCCCTGGCCTCCTCTTACATCTATACGGACAATATAGACTTCTCCCTGCCCGAAACGGCCGCTGCCGGAAGCTCCATGAGCCGCTTCGACCTGCTTCCGAATATCCATACGGTCCAGGACGCCTCGATTGCCTACACCGAAAACGGGATCGTCGTCAGCGCTAACGGACCGGATCCCTATTTCTTTATGAACATAAGCGACGTGCTGACCGCTAAAAATTCAGAAGAGGTTCAATACCTGCACATTTCCGTCGACCCCGCCACAATTGCCGCTCTGGGCGACATCACTTTCGAGCTTTTCACGATGACCGAGGACCATCCGGATCTCATTGACGCTCTCGACGAGCTGATCAGCGTAAACGCCGCCAGCCCGGAAATGAACTATCTCCTTCCGGACGGGACCACGATCCTCCGCCTTGATATGCCGGAAGGCTCGGAAATTGCCTTCCGGGATATCTCCCTGCTGACGGATCCGGACGCTTCGAAGGACTTTGAATCGCTTAAAAACACAGACATCTCCGAAATCTCCTTTGAAGATGATTGCTACAGGGCCTTAGTCCGCTCCGAAAACGGCGGCATGCTCTGCGTTCCGCTTCTCTATTCCGCTAACTGGTCCGCCAGCGTAAACGGTGCCGTCTCTCCGGTCGAGAATATCAACGGGGGCCTCATCGGGATCCCTCTTGAACCCGGAAGCTCCAAGATCGAACTGCGCTACGCCATTCCCCATTTCGGCGCGGCTTCCGCCGTCAGCTTCCTTTCTCTCGGAATCTGGCTGGCCCTTCTGGTATTTGGAATCAGGAAAAACCGGACTGGAGCCGAAATGATCTGAATTCCTGTCCTTCTCTGAATCTGCAGAATAAGGGCAGGACAGCGCCGGCATAAAAGAGCGGGTACCTTCTAAAGGCACCCGCTCTTTTTTAGCGATTCACATTTCAGAATACAAACTTATCCGCAAAGAACGCGTCAAGCTCGTCGATCTTAACCCGAACCTGTTCCATTGTATCCCGGTCGCGGACGGTTACCGCGCCATCCGTCTCAGAGTCAAAGTCAAAGGTAACGCAATACGGCGTTCCGATCTCATCCTGGCGTCTGTAGCGCTTTCCGATATTTCCCCGGTCATCGAACTCGCAGTTGTATTTCCTGATCAGCTCAAGATAGATGCTCTCGGCCTTCGCGGAAAGCTTCCTGGAAAGCGGAAGCACCGCGATCTTAACCGGAGCCAGGACCGGATGGAAATGAAGAACCGTACGGACGTCGTTCCTGGCCTCGTCAATAAGCTCCTCGTCGTAAGCCGCGCAGAGGAAGGCCAGGGTCATGCGGTCGACGCCCAGCGAAGGCTCGACGACATAGGGAACGTAGCGCTCATTCGTCTCGTCGTCGAAATAGGAAAGATCCTCTCCGGAAACCTCCTGGTGACGGCCGAGATCGTAATCGGTTCTGTCCGCGATTCCCCAGAGCTCGCCCCAGCCGAAGGGGAAGAAGAACTCAACGTCCGTCGTTCCCTTGGAGTAGAAGGAAAGCTCTTCGGGATCGTGGTCGCGGAAGCGAAGCTCGCTTTCCTTAAGGCCGAGCGAGAAAAGCCATTTCTTCGCAAAGTCCTTCCAGTATTCAAACCATTCAAGATCCGTATCCGGCTTGCAGAAAAACTCCAGCTCCATCTGCTCGAATTCGCGGGTCCGGAAGGTAAAGTTGCCGGGCGTGATCTCGTTGCGGAAAGACTTGCCGATCTGGCCGATGCCGAAAGGAAGCTTCTTCCTGGAGGTTCGCTGGACGTTCTTAAAGTTCACGAATATTCCCTGGGCCGTTTCCGGGCGAAGATAGACCGTATTTTTGGCGTCCTCGGTCACCCCCTGGAAAGTCTTGAACATCAGGTTGAACTGGCGGATCCGGGTAAAATTGTGTTTGCCGCAGGAAGGACAGCAGATCTGCTTTTCTTCGACAAAACGCTCCATCTCCTCATTGGACCAGCCATCCACGGAGCCCAGCGGCTCAAGCTCCGAACCGTATTCCGCCTTATCCTTGTCGTTCAGCGGAAGCTTGTGCTCACGGCAGTAATCCTCGATCAGCTTATCCGCCCTGAAGCGCTCATGGCATTCCTTGCAGTCCATCAGCGGATCGGAGAAAGAACCCAGGTGGCCCGAAGCGACCCAGGTCTGGGGATTCATGAGGATCGCGCTGTCAAGGCCTACGTTGTAGGGATTCTCCTGGATAAACTTCTGCCACCAGGCCTTCTTGACATTGTTCTTGAGTTCTACGCCGAGATTTCCGTAATCCCAGGTATTGGCCAGGCCCCCATAGATCTCGGAACCCGGAAAAATAAATCCCCTTGACTTTGCCAGCGCTGCTATTTTATCCATTGTTTTTTCCATAATAACTGTCCTCCTTACTGGTATAGAAGTCCCGCATACGGGACTGTTTTGAAATCCGCCATAAAAAGCGCGGGCATCTCGCACATAATAATCATTTATAAACCACATAACAGGGTTCGCTTAACAATTCATCGGGTCCGAGCCCCTTCCCGGCCTTTATCCCGCCCTCGATCAGCGATACGTCGCCGCTTACATATAGAACCTGACCCGGGAAAAATACGGTCAGCGGCTCGATCAGCGCCAGAAGACGCAGGGATCCTTCCGAATCATCCTTAAGAATGGAGGAAAGCGTCATCACAAGGCTTCCGTCAGCTTTCGAAAAACGAAGATCCTCTGCCAGCTCTTCTTCGCCAAGAAGACCGTTTCTGAAGAACACATGGTTAAACGCCTCATAATCCTTCGCGGAAACGTAGCCCATCAAAAGAGAAGCGACATCTTCTTCCACTTCAAAACTCCGGAACGTGACACGGTTCTTCCCGTTTTCTTCATTATAGGCTTCCGCCGCCGCGGACGCTGCCCTTATAAATTCTTCCTGATCATAGAAAGCGGTGTCAAAGGGGGAAACCGTAAGAACCTCGATTCCCTTCTTCCCGATCACCATGGTGCTCGAATCCGCCTCCTTCAGCCGCTTATCCCTGCCGCAGGCCGCCAATAGAAACGATATGAGAAATACGATCGAAAGAAGCAGCCTTCTACTCTTTTTCAACGATTCACCCCCACTGACAATCTACCTGTCCGCCGCGTAAAGCGGCGCCAATCCGGCACAGGAAACAAGAAAAAAGAAAACCGTTTTCGTTTCCTAACCATTGTACCTTATCCCCCCTCTTTCTGTAAAGTCAAACCTGACTCATGAATTCGTACATTTCAAGGCTTTTAAAACGCCGGTCAATCGTCCGTTCAAGGGCTTCCTCCACCTTTTTGGAAAAAACTTGCTCCGCATCCGGGTCCAGTACAAAGGAGAAGAGCTCGCTAAGGCCGGCGGACGATACAAAGCAGAGCGCGTAGCGCGCATCCCGGTTCAGGTCCGCATCCTCATCCGACGGCGCGTAATCCCCGTTGATCACCAGCATGCGGAGCTCAAAGATCCGTCTCAGCAGCGGCAGCGGAATTTTACCCTTTATGACGGCCTTGAGAGCGACAAACAGAAGATTCACCATATCCGCCGATTCGATTCCTTCGCGGCCGTAATAGGACGCCAGTTCCAGAAAATAAAAACCGAGATAGATGCCCGGCTGGATTCCGGCCAGCTCCGTAAAATAATGGGCGTCTTCGACGCCCGCCAGCGTATAGGCGTTTCTTCCCTGAAACAAGAGAAATCTGGCAAAGACGAAAGGGTTGGAGGCTGCCATCAGGGGACTGTTCATCTTTCTGGCTCCGTGGGCAAACGCCGTGATTTTTCCTCTCTCCCGGGTCAGGATCACAAGACGCCGGTCATACTCGCCTACCGGCTGTGAAAGGAGCACCACGCCGGCGGCACAAACCTTATCCATTCTTTTTATCGGATTCGTATCCGAAGTTCTTAAGATCACCCGGATGATCCCGCCAGTTCCTGCGGACCTTGACCCAAAGCTTCAGGTAGACCTGGGTTCCCGTCAGGCCTTCCAGTTCCTTTCGGGCGTCGCTCCCGATCCGCTTCAGCATGGCCCCTTCTTTTCCAATGATGATTTTCTTATGGCTGTCCCGTTCGCAGACGATCGTCGCCTCGATGGCCGTCAGGGTTTCCGATCTCTCCTTATAGGAATCGATCAGGACGGCGATTCCATGCGGGATCTCCATGCCCAGATTCCGTAAAGCCTTCTCCCGGATCACTTCCGCGCTGATCTGGCGCAGCGTCTGATCCGTCACGACCTCCTCGTCGTAATACTTCGGCCCTTCCGGCAGGAGCTTTAAGATCGCTTCCTTAAGGCTGTCCACATTGCTGCCCTGCATGGCGGAAACCGGGACGATATCCGCGAATTTCATCAGGCTGCCATAAGCCTCAAAAACCGCCGGCAGCTGAACCTTCTTCACCTTATCGATCTTGTTGATGACCAGAATCACCGGCTTTTTCAGGTTCTTAAGTTTCTTTATGATCGCTTTATCCCCCTCCCCGACACAGGAAGAAGGCTCCACGAGAAAAAGCACAACATCAGCGTCCGACATCGTCTTCAGCGACACATCCATCAGGTACTCGCCGAGTTTATTTTCGGTCTTTCTGATCATGCCCGGCGTATCCAGAAAAACAATCTGTCCCTCATCGGTCGTGAGGATCGTCTCAATCCGATTCCTCGTAGTCTGCGGTTTCCGGGAAGTTATGGCAATCTTCTGCCCGATGAGGTGATTCATCAGCGTCGATTTTCCTACATTTGGTCTGCCGATCATCACGGCGTAACCGGATTTAAACATACGATCTCCTTATCTAAAGGCTGCCTTTACAGCAAGGGCTCCACATGCGTAAAGAGCGCCTTATCCTTCTCAACCGCGCTCTCCGAGCCGACGACACAGATATATCCGGCTTCCGTCACTGAACGCACACTGTCCGCCAGCGCCCGGATATCCGCATCCGAAGCGTCGAGGATATCCGCCCTCAGCTTCCGGGAGTCCTGCTCGCTGATGCCGGACAGGTAATTCCGCATGCTGAGCATGCCGAAAAGCGAGGGCGTAAGCGGGGTATCGAGTCCGCTCATGGTCCCGATAATGCAGCGGGTCATCGCTTTCTCATCCGCGCTGAAGCTTTGGATATAATCCGGCACACTTTTGAATATATCGTACGTTTCCGCCAGCTTTGGATCGCGGTAAGAGGTGAATCCCCCCTCCCCGTTCCGGCGGAACTGGGCGCTCACGCCGTAGGCCCCGCCCTTGACCCGGACATTCTGCCAGAGATATCCGTAACTTAAGAGATGGCGAAGGATCAGCATCCTGCCGTCATATTCGCTGCCGCAGGGCCCGAAACTGCCGCACATCGCGCAGTACTGTACCTGTCCCGAAGTCGTAAACGCCTCATTCCTCTTTCCGAGCGGGGATACAAAATACTGCGGGCCTTCATTTTTCGAAAAACCTTCAAGAACCTTTGGAAGCGCGGCCTTCAGGATCTCATGCCCTTCCGGATCCGAAGTAAAGCTCACCGTGAGCTTTGAGGGATCGAAGACCAGGCCCATCAGTTCCCGCAGCGCGGCGAAAAGATCGGCCTTGCGTTCCGCAAAATGTTCGGTCAGATCCTTCAGGAAGCGGTAATAGCTGATCCCGGAAGTGAATTCCTGGAAGGCTGCCGCCGGAGAAAAATACGCGTTCGCGCGATACATGGCCGTTCCGCTGCCGCCGGTCTGAAGCGAATTCTCCATTTGCGCCTTGGAGGCGGCCAGCACCTCAAGGACTCTCTTTTCGTCGTCAAAGCTGGAGCCTGCTACGATCTCGCGGATCAGTGCAAAGCCTGCGCCGATTCGATCGCAAAGCGCTTTCATGCGCACAGAAAAATAGGCTTTGTAAGGCTGTCCCCCGCTGTAATCATCGTAAACCGAGATCCCGGTATTGAGTCCGCCGGTCTCAATGTTGATCGCGTTGCTTAAGGAAAGATAGCTGTAATGCTCCGTATCCACACTGCCGAGAAGAGTCCGGAAAACGCCCAGATAGGGAATCAGCCTCTCCGGAACCCGGGTAAGATCCCACAAAAGATCCGTATAGCCGATCCCATTGGCGACCGTGTCGTGCCACACGATCAGCGGGGAAGCTGAAGCGTCCCCCGTCCGGAAAATTTCTTCGATATTGGATAGTTTCCGAATCTCCCGGCGGATATCCGAGCGGCTGAGCATCGGAAGGCAATTCAGCGCCTCCTCGCTCTCCTCCTCTTCCTGCCAGGCAGCGAGCGCCCGGGTCCGCTCGATAATCGCGTCGAGTTCTTCCTCCGTGAAAGAGGACTTAATGGCAGACAGCTTTTCCGCCGTCCTGTCTTCGCGCTCCTTCGCCAGGCCTTTTTCAGGCTTCAGAACGACCACCGAACCAAAAGGATTGTCCAGCAGCTTTTCCTGCACCAGTTTTTCGAAATAGCCTTCATCGATCTCTTTCCGGAGACTGGCGTAAGCGTCCAGCTGCTTCAGCGCGTTAAAAGGCGCCTGCTCGTCGTAAAGCCAGGTGTCAAAGACGTCGATGCTGTACATAAGCCCTTTGGGATAGGATGAGTAATCCGCCTCGCGGAACTGGAACTCCAGATAATTAAGCCCGGCGAGAAGAGATTCTCTGTTGATGCCCTTCTGCACTTCCTTTTCCAGCGTTTCCCGGATCAGGGAAATGAATTTCTCCTCATCCTCCGCCTCCGCGTTTCTGGCCGTCATCGAAAAGTAAGGCTGCAGCGTCCCGTCGTTATAGGAACCGCTGACGTCCTTGCCGATGCCGGCGTCCAAAAGCGCTTGCCGAACCGGAGCGCCCGGAGCCGAGAAAAGCGCGTAATCGATGACGTCGAACGCGATCATCTCCTTGATATTCATCGGATCGCCGCAGACCACATTCCAGGTGAGATAGGTGTTCCCGGCAATGTCCTCCTCATCGGAGATCGGATAATAATCCTCGCGGCGCACCATCTTCTCAAACGGCTTCTGCCGCGGGATCTCAGAACTGACCGGGATGCGGTCATATTTGGCAAGATACTTCTCGTCGATAAAGGCAAGCGTCTCCTGCATGTCCATATCGCCGTAAAGATAGATATAACTGTTGACCGGATGATAATAGCGCCTGTGAAAATCGAGATAGTTCTCGTAAGTAAGCGTCGGAATAACCTCCGGGTCGCCTCCGGATTCAACTCCGTAGGGCGTATCCGGGAAAAGCGAATTAAAGACCGTGCGGTCCAGGACCTCGTCCGCGGAGGAAAACGCGCCCTTCATCTCGTTGTAGACGACACCGTTCAGGGTCAGCGCTTCCTCTTTATCGGTCAGATGGTAATGCCAGCCTTCCTGCCGGAAAATATTCTCCTCATGATAGATATTCGGATGAAAAACCGCGTCAAGATAAACATGCATGAGGTTTTTAAAATCCGCTTCGTTCGTGGAAGCCACCGGGTACATGGTTTTGTCCGGATAGGTCATCGCGTTTAAAAATGTATTGAGCGAGCCCTTCACCAGCTCCACAAACGGATCTTTAAGCGGGAATTCTTCCGACCCGCAAAGCACGGTGTGCTCGATGATGTGGGCGACGCCGGTCGAATCCGCCGGCGGGGTGCGGAAGGCGATGTTGAACACCTTGTTGTCATCAGCGTTCGGGATGAGCATTACCCGGGCGCCGCTCTTTTTGTGCATAAGAAGATAGCCCTCGGCGTGAATGTCGGGGAGTTCCTCGTGTATAAGCTCCTCATAGGGGCCGTTTTTCAGATATTGCTTTAAGTCCATACTTCCTCCATACTAACCCATAAAGTTAACTATAGGGGATTATAACACCCTGCGGCGGATTTTGCACTATAAAAAGATAATACGTGCCGCTCCGCGCCGCAGGCATACGATTTTTGTCAGTCTCGAGAGCAGGCAATACCATAAAAAAGGCGGTGCTCTCGCACCGCCCTCTTAAAAAACCTATCATTCTTTACTGAGCCTTGTAGAGGTCGACCAGCTTCTGGAGATACTCGAATCTCTCCTTGCACTCCTGCTCGGATCTTGCGAAGAGTTCCTTCGCGCGAGTCGGGTTAGCACGCATCAGCGAGCTGTAACGAACTTCGCCGGCGATGAAGTCCTGATAGGACTCTGTCGGAGCCTTGGAATCCAGGCTGAACGCCGGTTTTCCGGCCTTTGCGAGTTCCGGATTGAAGCGGAAGTTGAACCAGTAACCAGCCTTGACGGCGAGCTCTTCCTCTGTGATGGACTTGCCCATGCCCTTGCGGATGCCGTGGTTGATGCACGGTGCGTAAGCGATGATGAGCGACGGTCCCGGATAAGCCTCAGCCTCTGCGATCGCCTTGACAGCCTGATTATAGTCAGCGCCGATGGAGATGTGGGCGACATAAACATAACCGTAGGTCATAGCCATGCCGGCAAGGTCTTTCTTCTTGGTCTCCTTACCAGCCGCTGCGAACTGGGCGACAGCGCCGGTACGTGTGGACTTGGAAGCCTGTCCGCCGGTGTTGGAGTAAACTTCGGTATCGAAGACCATGATGTTGACATCGTGGCCGGAAGCAAGGACGTGATCCACGCCGCCGTAACCGATATCATAAGCCCATCCGTCGCCGCCGAAGATCCACTGGCTCTTCTTGGACAGGAAATCCTTCTTCTCGACGATCTCCTTCGCGTCTGCGGAATCGCAGCCTTCAAGAGCAGCGACCAGAGCGTCGGAAGCAGCACCGTTTTCAGCGCCGTTCGCATAGGTCTCGATCCACTTCTTCGCAGCGTCGGCAGCAGCGCCTTCGCCTGCGGCAATCGCTTCGACATGGGTCTTCAGGCCTTCACGGATTGCCTTCTGGGCAAGGAACATACCATAACCGAACTCAGCGTTGTCCTCGAACAGGGAGTTATCCCATGCCGGGCCCTTACCTTCCGGAGTGGTGGTGTAGGGCGTGGAGGGCGAGCTGTTGCCCCAGATGGAGGAGCAGCCGGTCGCGTTCGCGATGTACATTCTGTCGCCGAAGAGCTGGGTGATCAGCTTGGCGTAAGGAGTCTCGCCGCAGCCTGCGCAGGCGCCGGAGAACTCAAGCAGCGGGCGCTTGAACTGGCTGCCCTTGACCGAAGCTTCCTTGAATTTCGCGACAACGTCGTCCTTGACCGGAGTCTTGACGAGATAATCGAAATACGGCTGAGTCGCATCTGCGTTGGCTTCCATGTTGACCATGTTAAGGGCCTTGCCGGTCTTCTTGCCCGGGCAGACGTTCGCGCAGGAGCCGCAGCCCGTGCAGTCATACGCGGAGATGCCGATCGTAAACTTGTAGTTCGGCATACCCATCATCGGAAGAGACTTGAAGCCTTCCGGAGCAGCCGCAGCTTCTTCATCCGTTACAGCAAAGGTACGGATAACCGCGTGCGGGCAGACGAACGAGCAGCGTCCGCACTGGATGCAGTTGTCCGGATCCCACTGCGGGATATTGACGGCGATGCCGCGCTTCTCGTAGGCAGCCGTGCCGGCCGGCGTGGAGCCGTCGACATAATCGACAAATGCGGAAACCGGCAGATTGTTGCCTTCCTGTGCGGAGACAGCGTTCTGGATCGTGTTGACGAACTTGACGCGGTCTTCCGGTCCTTCCGTGACGACCTTGAAGTCAAGACCTTCGTCTTCACAGTCAGCCCACTCAGCCGGAACAGCGACTTCATGGATCTGCTTCGCGCCTTCCTCGATAGCCGCCCAGTTCTTCTCGACGATATCCTGACCCTTGCGGCCGTAGGTCTTCTGCGCGGCGTCCTTCATCAGCTGGATAGCGTCAGCTTCCGGGATGATGTTCGCGAGCTTGAAGAATGCGGACTGCAGGATGGTGTTGATACGTGTCGGGCCCATGCCGGTAGCGATACCGATCTTGACGCCGTCGATCGTGTAGAACTTAATGCCGTGTGTAGCGATGAATTTCTTCATCTGACCCGGAAGGTGCTGACCCAGCTCCTCATCGGACCAAGCGCAGTTGAGCAGGAATGTGCCGCCGTCGACGATTTCCTGAGCCATGTTGAACTTGCGGACGTAAGCCGGATTGTGGCATGCGACGAAGTCAGCCTTGCGGATCAGGTAGGTCGACTTGATCGGCTTCTTGCCGAAGCGGAGATGGGACATCGTGACGCCGCCGGACTTCTTGGAGTCGTAATCAAAGTATGCCTGCGCGTACATATCGGTATTATCGCCGATGATCTTGATGGAGTTCTTGTTCGCGCCGACCGTACCGTCAGCGCCAAGGCCCCAGAACTTGCAGTTGACGGTTCCGGCCGGCGTAGCGACGATCGGAGCGCCTACTTCGAGGGAAAGGTTCGTGACGTCGTCAACGATGCCGATCGTGAATTTCTTCTTGTCGAAATTCTCGAAGACAGCCTTGATCTGGTTCGGAGCGGTGTCCTTGGAACCAAGGCCATAACGTCCGCAGTGAACCGGGATATCCTTGAATTTGGAATCGTGAAGAGCAGCCACAACGTCGAGGTAAAGCGGCTCGCCGTTAGCGCCCGGCTCCTTCGTCCTGTCGAGGACATTGATGACCTTGACAGTCTCCGGGATAGCCGCGATAAGAGCCTCGTTGGAGAACGGACGATACAGTCTGACTTTGATGAGGCCGACCTTCGAGCCGAAATTCTCTCTTAAGTAATCAATAGTCTCCTCGATGGTCTCGTTGACGGAGCCCATGGCGATGATGACGGATTCAGCATCCGGATCACCGTAGTAGTTGAAGAGCTTGTAATCCGTGCCGATCTTGGCGTTGACCTTGTCCATATACATCTGAACGATTTCCGGCATCTTGTCATAGAAAGGATTGGAAGCTTCACGAGCCTGGAAGAAGATATCCGGGTTCTGAGCGGAACCTCTCTCGCAGGGATGGTTCGGATTCAGGGCGTGATCGCGGAACTTCCTGATGGCTTCATGATTGACCATCTCATCGAGATCAGCGTAATCCCAGGTGCGGATCTTCTGGATCTCGTGGGATGTACGGAAACCGTCGAAGAAATTGATGAAGGGCAGGCTGCCTTCGAGAGCGGCCATGTGGGCGACCGGCGTAAGATCCATGACTTCCTGTACGGAAGATTCGCAGAGCATGCAGGCTCCGGCCTGACGACATGCATAGACGTCTGAATGATCGCCGAAGATTGAAAGCGCATGGCTGGCAACGGCGCGGGCGGAAACATCAAAGACGCCCGGAAGCTGCTCGCCGGCTACCTTGTAAATATTTGGGATCATGAGGAGAAGACCCTGGGAAGCGGTGAAGGTCGTTGTCATAGCTCCTGCCGCAAGAGCGCCGTGGAAAGATCCGGAAGCGCCTGCTTCAGACTGCATTTCCGTAACCTGTACGGTCGTGCCGAAAATATTCTTTCTTCCGGCAGTAGCCCACTCATCGACATGCTCCGGCATGACGGATGACGGGGTGATCGGGAAGATGGTAGCGACTTCCGTAAACGCGTATGACGCGTGGGCGGCAGCCTCATTACCATCCATGGTTAACCATTTCCTGTTATCCATTGTGATGTTACCTCCTTAAATAATAAAAAGCATAATGATGTACTGTAAACATCTGTTAAAATTATAGCACTAAAATAATAGAAAGTCCATTATGTTCTAAATAATATGCACAATGTTTTTGTATTTATTCCAGTGCGCCATGTTATTTATAGCTAACCACCGCGGAGACGGCTCCGCCTGTCAGGCGCCTTCATAAAAACTTACGGATTGGGCTGTCCCTGAAAAGCGCGAAGGGAGCGGCGGACAGCAAAGCCTCCGGCGCCCCCTTATCTTTCTTCTTTCGGTCAGTCGTCCATCTCCTGCTCTTCCGTCGCGACATAGATCTGACGCTTCTTCGCCATCGCGTCCGAAGCCAGATACTCGTCGTAGGTCCCGACCTTGTCGATCAGCGTCCCGTCCGGCAGGAATTCCATGATCCGGTTGGCCGTCGTCTCGACGATCTGATGATCGCGGGAAGCAAAGAGGATCACGCCCGGGAATTTCTTCATTCCGTTATTAAGCGCGGTGATGGCCTCCATGTCCAGATGGTTGGTCGGCTCGTCGAATATAAGGACATTCGCCCCCGAAATCATCATCTTGGACAGCAGGCAGCGCACTTTCTCCCCTCCGGAGAGCACGCGCACGCGCTTGATGCCGTCCTCGCCCGCGAAAAGCATGCGGCCGAGGAAGCCCCGGACATATGTGGTGTCTTTATTTTCCGAATACTGGGTCAGCCAGTCGGCGATCGTGAGATCGGAATCGAACTCCGCATTGTAATCGTGCGGGAAATACGCCCGGCTCGTCGTGATGCCCCACTTGTAGTAGCCTTCATCCGGCTCCATGTTGCCGGAAATGATCTCGAAGAGCGTCGTCTTGGCCCTCTCGTTTCCTCCGACAAACGCGACCTTGTCCGTGCGGGAGATGATAAAGTTGAGGTCCTTGAAGATTACTTCCCCGTCGATCGTCTTCGAGAGATGCTCGACGAAAAGGACGTCGTTGCCGATATCGCGGTTGGGCCTGAAATCGATATAGGGGTACTTGCGGCTCGATGGCACCATCGCGTCCAGCTGGATTTTCTCGAGGGCGCGCTTTCTGGAAGTCGCCTGCTTGGACTTGGAAGCATTCGCCGAAAAGCGGGAAATGAACTCCTGCAGCTCCTTGATCTTCTCCTCTTTCTTACGGTTCTCTTCCTTCATCTGCTTCATGAGCAGCTGGCTGGACTCGAACCAGAAATCATAGTTGCCGGCAAAAAGACGGATCTTGCCAAAATCGATGTCCGCCGTATGCGTGCACACCTTGTTCAGGAAGTAACGGTCATGGGAGACCACGATGACGGTGTTCTTGAAATTGATCAGGAACTCCTCGAGCCACTCGATGGCTTCCATATCCAGATGGTTGGTCGGCTCGTCGAGGAGCAGAATATCCGGATTGCCGAAAAGGGCCTTCGCCAGCAGGACCTTGACCTTCAGCGGGCCTTCAAGATTCGCCATCAGCTCATGGTGATACTCCGTCCCGATCCCAAGCCCGATAAGCAGGCTTTCCGCATCGGATTCGGCCTCCCAGCCGTTCATCTCCGCGAATTCGGCTTCGAGTTCCGACGCCCGGATCCCGTCCTCATCCGTAAAATCCTCCTTCATATAAAGAGCGTCCTTCTCCTTGCCGATATCGTAGAGGCGCTTGTTGCCCATGATGACGGTATCGAGCACCTCGTAAGCATCGTATTTGAAATGATCCTGCTCCAGAAAAGAAATGCGCTCTCCGGGCGTCACCGTGACAGTCCCGGAAGTGGTCTCCAGCTGTCCGTTCAGGATTTTCAGAAAAGTGGATTTCCCGGCCCCGTTCGCTCCGATCAGCCCGTAGCAGCTGCCCTCGGTAAACTTGATGTTAACGTCCGAAAACAGGGCTTTTTTCCCTACACGGTAAGTAACGTTATTTGCTGCAATCATTTTTTATCTCCGATCCTTCTAATAATCTGTCTGGCGAAACAATAGCCCGCAGGGAACTATGTACCCATATGGTAATGGCAATGTCCGAAAAAGTCAAATGAAAACGGGAAAACCTTTCTCAAAAATTCAGTTCCTCCTTCTCCCCGTCTCTTTGTATTGCTGCCAGAAGGAGTAGATAAACAGCAGCAGCATGACGGCAAAGAGCACGCCCGTCATATCGATGCAGACATCTGTCCACTGTCCGGCCCGCCCGGCGATCCGCGTCTGGTGATACTCATCGATGCAGGCATAGACGAATGAGACAAAGATGGATAAGGAGACGGCCCTCATAGCCAGCATAAACGCGCAAAAAGAGAGCACGAGGAGTACAAGAAGAATAGCGTACTCGGTCATATGCGCCGCTTTTCTTACATATCCGTGCAGCAGCGATATCAGATCGATGGATCGGACCCTTTCCCCGGCCAGGTCTTCGACGACCTCGGCTATCTTCTCCGTAACAACCAACGACAGTTCTCCGGATTCCTCTCCCGTCTGGTCTGAAAATCCGTAAATGAACGCCATCCAGAGCGCGGTAGGCAAAAACCAGAAAAACCGTTTGATTACTCTCATAATGTTCCCTTCACTTCTTTTATTTGGATAATCACCTTGCCGGTATCTCTCCTCACGCCTCCGGTCCTCCTTCTTTCGGCCTCTCATCCCCCATTCTTCGGCAATCCGCGAAAAAACGAAGAACGTGGGAAGCATAAGCATTTCCCGGCTGAAAAAAACACAGCGGGTAAAAGAGACAAAAAACGTGGGCGAGAAAGCCATGCCCGCCGAAAGCAGCAAAGCCCCTCCGAAAAAGAAAGCCGTCATTCCCCCGTCTCTCTCCTCCAGGGACAAAAAGAGAAGAATAAAAAGGAAAAAAATCATTCCGACAGCCAGGCTCGAGACCAGCAGGCTTTTCGTGTTGAGATCGATGACCGGGGGATAGATGCAGCGGTATAATACATGATCCGGATAGAGGTTCCCGCAAAAATAATAGACGGCCGGCACAAGAGCGGACACGCCGAGCGGCAGGCTTCTTAAAATCCTGAAATTATAAACGGCAAGGCCGGCCGATATCAGCACAAGAGGCAGGCACAGCGCGCCGATACATTCTCCTGCGGTATAACAGATTCCAAGAATAATCTTGTCCGCCGCAGTCATAAGCTCAAAATCCGGGAACCAGAAAATGCACTCTTCCATCAGGCGGACCTGGTTTCCCGGCGCGAGGAAGAATAAGACCGACAGCCCGCTGCCAAGAAGATAGAGGACTATGCAGGAAAGAGGGATCTTTCGCCTGTCGAAAAGAGCCTTTATGAGACTCAGCAATCCGAAGCCGATAAAAAAGGCCCCGCTCTCTTCAAATCCCGCCGCATAGATCGACGCGAAAAAGGCTGCCGCCAGCCGCCAGCCTTCCAGCGGCCGCATGCCCATGCCCAGACGAATAAACGGAAGCAGGGCGATCAACATCGCAAAAAACGCCCAGATATAGAGGACTTCGGCTGTTTTCCAGAAAACGGTTACATCCAGAAGATCCGACGGCGTAAACAGATAAAAAAATACAAAAATCAGCAGGGTGACAAAAGATCGCAAATGAACGTCTTGTTTTTCAGGAACGCAGATAGAAGCCATCAGACGGACAAGGAAGGCGGCGACCACAGCGGAAACCAGATTAACCAGCCTGGGAGACAGATGAAGAAGGATGACGAAGATGCTGTGGGGAACCACCCTTCCGCTCCATATGGTCCAGTATTCCTGGGCAAAGGAAAGAACATTCCCGTGAAAGCGGGAGAACATTCCTGCAAAAAAGCTGTCGTCAAAACGCATGGGCCGATCCCAATAGATCGTCAGAGCCGCCGCCAGAACAGCCGAAAAGGTCCAATATTCACTTATCGTCCCGCGGATCAGCTTGAATCTTTCTTTCATTTCAAAGCCACACTTTCCCGCGCAAGGGCCATAACGGGCGGAGCGTCCCTTCTCATAGAGACCGCCGCCAGATCTCCTCTTTCTCCTTTCAGCCTCTTCAGCTCTTCTCTGGTGACGACCGCTTTGATCCCAAGCCTCACCGGAACGCTTCCTTCCGGACGGGGAAGCGGAAACAACGCTTCCGCATCCGTTCGGGAAAAACGCTTTCCCCTAAGGAGAATAACCGTCTCCCCATCCGTCAGGGCAAAAGCCGTATTGCCAAGAACGCTTACGTAGGAAGCGTCAATTCCAAGGTTGTAGCCGTAATAGAGCTTTTCATCACAGATCCAGCCGCTGATATAATACGCTTCCGCTCCATTGGCCTCCGCAATCTCATCGATGCTGAAATGTATGAGATCATCGGCCGGCGCGAAAGATTCATAGGAACAGACAGCGTTCCCCTTTTCCCAGTTCCATACAAAGAATATCCCGAAAGCTGCAGCAAACGCGCATCCGAAAATAACGCTGAAAAGGAGAACGCTCCAACCACTTCTTTTCCTCATCTTCTCTTATACTTTCTCTTCTTTTTCAGCGAATAAAGAACATACAGATCCGCCGTAAGCAGGCTGACGAGCGTGATCAAAGCTCCGACAAAAAGCCCCGGCACCGTATAGCAAAAAACAATCCGGCTGCTTCCTTTTTCGACAGGCACCGCCATAAAACCGTTCACATCCAGAATATCCGTTTCCTTCCCGTTCACCTTGCAGCTCCATCCGCTGTCATTGGGAATTGAAAAGAAAACGTAGGTATCCTCTTCCGCCTCCAGCAGCGCGGAATATGAGTCCGTTGTCCTTTCCGCCTCCGACACGCACTCCGCAAGGCGGCTTCGGCTGACGGCAGACAGATCATTCAGGGAAAGCTTTTCGGAAAAGTTCCCGCCGGGATGCTCCAGAACTCTCCCTACGGCTGCCTCCTTCTCGTCCGGAACCACCAGATACTTCAGCATCACAAGCGCCCTCTTTTCCTTCGGAACCGTTTCGAATTCAGAGGCCCTTATATATTGATCGTAGGTGAAGCCGATGGGCGGAATATCGCGGTTTTCATAGACATAATAGGTCGTATAGGTTCCTTCCCGGATCTCAACCGGCTCTTCATTTTCCCGGGGTTCTTTTTCAATATCGAATCTCGCGGAGATCAGATTCATGGTCCCCACCGGGCCTTCCGGGCTTTTTACGTCCCTTTCAAGTCCCAGCGACTCGTAGAAGCGGAAGATGGAACCGGATACGGTGCTGCAGAAATTCGCGCTTCCCTGATAATTGTGGGCAAGCGTTTCCATATTGTCCCGGCTGGAAAAGCGGTACATGGGTCCGGGATCCGTGAGCTCCGCTGAAGTCATCAGCTTATCATAAATATGCATGGCGTCTTCATTATGGACGATTTTCAGCATGGCGATATCCGTGATGCAGGTAGCCGATGAGAACATGAAAACCGCGGCCATTATGCAAAAGACCTGATTCTTCCGGAAGACGCAGATAAAGAGCCAGAGCAAAACCGTCCCCGAAATGCTGACAAGGGAAAACGCCGCAAACAAAGGCTCGTTATAGATCTTGCTGGGTTCGGAATTGCTCCATTTGACGAATATGAGAAAAAGGACGAAAGCCGCCGTTATCGTCCCCCAGATCAGGGCCCCTTTCTGCACCGCCTTTTCCACATAATTCATGGCCTTTACGCGGCTCCTTCCCCGGGCCTTCCACCAGTCGTCCAGCACCATGGCGCTGGATGAGGCCATCAAAAGAACCGGCATGTAATACCAGCGGCAGTAAAGCCCCGCAAAGAGTGAAAAAGAAGCGTTCAGGATAGGGACGAGCGCCATGACCAGGCTGAATTTCAGCATCCTGGCAATCCAGTGCTTCTTATGTAAAATGAAAAAAGCGATCACCAGCACCATCCCGACAAAAGGCAGATACGCGCAGCAGGATGAGAAATTGCTCTTTATGACCGAACTCTGGTGAGACATCATTTCCCCGGGAAAGATGAGTGCTTTCAGGATATAGAGATAACGCTCCCCGGAGAAAACCAGCGAGTTGGAGCCGCTGTAGTCAAAGTCGACTCTCGGATTCTGTATGGTAAAGAGGAAGGACGGCAGGAGCAGGACCATGCCGATTCCGCATCCCATCGCGCCTTCCGCCAGAATGAGCGGAAGCTTCCGGATATATTTTCCAAAGGCGGGAAGCAGGTATTTCAGCACATAGTAAGCCAGCAGGAAGAGTACTTCTCCGACAAAAAAGAAGTAGTTGACCACCGCGTTGATGAAGACCGCGAAAATAAAGGCTCCGCGCCGCCTCTCTTTTACGAGATCGTCGAAAGCCAGCAAAAGAAGCGGAAAGAGGACGACGACATCGTGAAAATGATAGAACAGCAGGGCTTCGTTCATAAAGCCGGAAAAAGCATACAGCATGGAAGCGATGACCGCGAATTCCTTTCGCCTTACGAGACGTTCGATAAAAAGATAACCAAACAGCCCCGCAAAAGCGTATTTCAGGAGATAGAGCCAGCCCACCACATACATAAAATATTCGGACGGAAAAAGAAGGGAAACCCAAAAAGATGGGTTTCCCAGCAGATAAAAGCTCTGTCCGCCGATAAAATTAGAACCCAGATCCAAAGACCAATCCCAAATCCAGTTTCCGCTTTTGATCGCGTCGTTAGCCGCCATCGCAAAAGTGATCTGCTGTGAATTAAAGTCTCCTGCCAGAGAAAACAAGCCTTCCTGGGAAATAATCGCCCAGAGAAAAGAAACCAAACCGGCGGCAAGATTAAACAGAAACGCTTCGGCAGCTCCGTTTATGTTAAGTTTTTTATTTTTCTTATTCAGCATCGCTTTTCGAATCATTTTCTTCCACAACAGGATCACCGCCCAGCAGCCAGGGCGGCTTCGGCGTGATGGCAGGCTCCGCCAGGCTTTCGTCTTCCGCAGGATACGAAGGCTCATCCGTGTTTCCGCCCCCAAGAAGTTCAGTCAGACGCTCCAGTGTGTATTCCATATCGGGCATGAGCACTCCGCCTTTTTCGCGATACGCGTTTTCAAACGGAATCTCCGTTTTCCGTACCTGATAATGAACCGCCCGGTATATATTGAAAAGGTTGGCCAGGATATCGCCCTCCGGTATATTATGGGAGACACAGGCCAGAACTTTTCTAAGCAGCGTCGAAGTTTTCCCATTTGCGATCCGGCCTGCGAGAAGCTCCAGCAGATCAGCCGAATTGATAAAGCCTGTCTTAACCAAAGCGACCGTCTGATAGCCGTTCATCATATTCTCCCCGCTGTGGGTAAGATAATAAGGCTCCGGCTCCTCCTCCCTTTCGGCCGCCATGGCCTTAATCTCAATGTTGGCCTGAATCGCTTCTTCCTTCGTCACCGTTAAGTCGAGGCCCCCGATCTCATCGATCATCTTCAGGAAATCACTCATGCCCACGCATACGTAATGACTGACGTCCATCCGATAGGTTTTCTCAACAGCCAGTGAAAGCAGCGGACAGCCGCCATAGACGCAGGCATCCGAAAGGCTTCCTGCTCCTTTCCCGGGAATAATGGCAAAGAGGGACGGATCCAGGCTGATAAGCGTCGTCTTCCCCGTATTCCGGTTCAAAGACGCGGCGGCCAGCATCTCTACGTTTCCATAAACGCTTTCATCCTGCTGATCCACGACGGCAAAGAGCAGATTCGTGACAGCTCCGACATTTTCCGGCAGCGTTTTTGAAACCAGGGCCGCTCCTTCCGCCTCGGAAGTCAGGCTTTCCCCTTCCTCGGAAGTCAGGGTGGTATCCGCAGTCAGGACCTCAACCAGGCCGGAGTTGGGGTTATCCGATACCAGATGGTCGGACACATACTCCGTCACATGGTAAAAGCTGTGGATATACAGAAACAAAACGCAAAGAAATATGAGCAAAAGAAGAAATAACGAGAAAAGTCCCCGGCCGAAGCCCTTCTTCTTTTTTTTCTTCCCGTCGTCTTTATTTGAAACAGACTTTCTCTCGTAGCGGAACGCTTTTTCTTCCTCTTCCTCTTTTTCTTCCTCCCCGGAAAGATCCAGACTGTCATAATCGTAATCATCCACTTCCAGAAGTTCCTCAAGATCCTCCGGCATCTTGATCTCAGGCTCTTTCTCCTCTTCGGGCTCTTCTATATGGATGACGACGGATGAGGCGCTGTCGGAGACGTCGCGAAAACCCGGAGCCTTAGGACCGCGGTCCCGAATTTTCTCTTTCTTCGGCTCCTCCTTCTCCGCCTCTTTCTTCACTTCCTCCTTGTCTTCCGCCGGCTTCGGAACCGGATCCGCAGCCGCTTTCGGGACAGGTTTCGCGAATGCTTCCTTCGGCGGAAGCTTTTCTTTTGGAGCTTCCCATTCAGGAAAGACTGCATAATTGTCCTTTTGTTTCCTGTCCTCGCCGAAGTCTTTCGGCGGATCTGCTTCAGGCAGGATTTCCTCTATAGAAGGAAGCGTGGCGGCCGCCGGCTCCTCTGCCGACGCTTCCGAAGTTTTATCCGCCTGTTTCGCTTTCAAATTCGAAACGCTTTTGCCTTCACAGGCATTCTGAAAATCATTGACGCGTTCCATCCGGCTTTGATTATCATGCTGAAGGATCCGGAAGAGCATCATCTGGTAAGCTTCATCGTACCATTTTTCAAGTTCCTCGTCGCTGAGGCCCGCAACGTAGGGAACCTGAAGCTCCTCCCGGCTCATCCCTTCTTTGATGCCCAGGTTGTGGAGCATAAACTCGATGTTGCCGTAGAGCTTGTAATTGGAAGGAGACAGATTATCCGGATATTTCCCGATCAGTTCCCCCATGCTCTTTAAAATTCCGCGTTTCTTCTTCAGGTCTCCGGAAGCTGAAAAACTGTTGTACTCGGCGATCTCTTCCATCCCCGTGCTCTCGGCAGCGGCATCCGCCGTAATATTTTTGGATACGAGATACACAATCTCCTTCTCCGGAACATATCGGACGTCAAAATTAAGTTCCCGCAGCATACCGCGAATCCGTGTCATCAGTTCCGTATAATTCTTCGTATTGAACTCAACGTTCCTGATGCGGTCTTCGTTATAACATCTCCGGCAAAGTTCGGAGATATTCAGGGTATACTGCAGATAAGTCAAAACCTCTTTTTTGGAAAGCTCGGTCTTGGACAGGATATCATCGATAAAAAGCCCCTGCCGCATGGCATCCGTATCCGCGCAGTTTTCACGTCCCTTCCAGGAAGAAAAATATCTCTTATCGACAAAATTTTCAATTGAATACTCTTTATATCCGATACTCAGGATCGGACTCTGAAAGAGCATTTCCACCTGCATCAGTTTATCATGAAAACCGGAGCTGAATGTTTCCATCTTCTTTTCACCTTTATTTTGGGTATTAACAGACATAAAAAGACCCCTTCTCATACATAGACCCAAATATTATAGCATAAAAAAGACGCATGTGAAGAAAAAAATCATTTCTTAAAAATAATTTTAAAAAAAACAAAAGCGGCTCTCAGCGCCAGGACTTCGCGCGGATCTCTTTCCCATCTGATTCCACAAGCAGCGCCCCGTCAAGATCTGTCCGAAAGATCTCCATTCCCGCCTCATCAAGCCGCTTAAGGAGCTCCGGATCCGGGTGCCCGTATCGATTTCCCTTCCCGGCCGAAATAACGCCGATCTTCGCGTCCAGTTCCCGAAGAAACTCCTCCGGAGTCGAATGGGCTGAGCCGTGATGCGATACCTTCAGGACCTCGCAGGAAATATTCCGCTCCCTGAGCTGTTCCAAAAGGTTCTCCTCCCCTTCCTTCTGGACGTCGCCCGTCAAAAGGGCGTCAAAAGAGCCGTAAGACACCCGAAGGACAATGCACTGGGCGTTGCTGTCGAAGGGTTCGGTCTCCCTTTCCGGATCCGGCCCCAAGACCTCCAGCTTTGTCTTTCCGAAGGAAAAGACATCCCCCTCCTTCACCGATAATACCCTGGCGCCGGCCTCCCGCGCCAGCTCCGCCATGGCAAGATAAGCCTCATCTTTCCTCTTTATATCCGGCAGGATCACCGTTCCGACCCTGAGCGAAGTCGTCCTCTTTTTCACGGCCTCAAGAAGCTCCAGGATACCGCTGGTGTGGTCGCTGTCCAGGTGCGTGACGAAAACGCCGTCCAGGCGGCGGATCCCCTCATACTTAAGAAAAGGAAGGATCCGCTCCTCCCCCACCCGATAGGCCGTAGAAGAACCGCCGTCCACCAGAAAATTGCTTCCATCCGCCAGCTCCATGACGCAGGAATCCCCCTGCCCCACATCGAGAAAAGTCATCCGGATGCCCCTCCTGAAATGAAAACCCAGGACAAAAACCAGCAGGGGCACGAAGAGAAGAAGGAGGAAACGTCTCTTATCGGTTCGAAAGCGCTGATAAAAGTAAAGAAAGACGGCCAGACAGGCCGAATACAGCAGGATCCGCAGCCGGGAGGGATTCCCCAGTATAAGCGAAGCATAGGGAACGCGGCTTAAAAGAAGCAGCAGCTGCCGGATCGCTTTCAGGAGAAAGACTGCCGGAAGCGTGAAAACGCCCCCAAACGCCGTCCCCAGGATCCCAAAAACGAGGACGGCCGGCAGAAGGGGCAGCAGCAGCAAATTAACCGCCACGCCAAGAAGCGGGATTTCATAGAAGGAAGAAAGGACGACGGGCATGCTGACAAGCGACAGGATCAGCCCGCCCGCGAAACGGCTCCTCTCCCGGCTGTAATAGATGCACAGGACGGCGAGAAAGGAAAGCTGAAAGCCGCTGTAGAGAAGATAGCAGGGGTTGTCCAGAAGCAGCAGGATCGCCGCCAGGGACAAAGCGGTCAACAGGTCATAGGTTCTGCCGAATAGCTTCGCGCCCATGGAAACGGCGAACATGACGACCGCCCGCACGGTCGAGACGGAAAGCCCGGTCATAACGGCGTAGAAGGAAATGAAAACCAGGGCGATCCCCGCGGAGGCCTGATAAGGAAGCTTAAGGGCAATAAGAAGGCGGTAAAGTCCCATCGCCAAAACCGTAATGTGCAGGCCCGATATGGCCAGCATATGGGAGATCCCTCCCATCCGGTAATAAGAAGAATCCTCATCGGAGAGCAGGGACTTGTCCCCGATCAGCATGGCCGCCAGCGTTCCCGCCGCCTCCCCCGGATAAAGCGCTTCGATCCTGGCAAAAAGGAGCTCCCGCAGGCGCAGCGGGAGCTCCCGCAGAGGTTCCCTCTGCCCCTCAAGCAGGGTGACGGCCGGCTTTTTCATGACATAGCCTATCTTCTGGATCCTGAAGTATAAATCCCGGTCAAACTGGCCCGGATTCGTCGCCTTCTCAGGCTTTTCAAGAAATCCGGATACGCCAAGAAGACTCCCCGCCTCATAGGCGAAAGGAGTTTCCAGCGTGATCCTCACATTATCAATGTGATAGTAATTTGATTGGAGAAAAAGAACCGTCCTTCCCAAAACAACATAAGCATAATCTTCCTGAACCTTCCGGGTCAGCACATAACCCGTCAGCCTCACTTCTTTCGGTCCCTCCGCAAGGAGCTCCCGAACCTTCCGGTCATCCCGGCTCTCCGGAGCCAGAGGAAGACCCATCCCGTGCATGAGGCTGAGGACGACGACCGCAAAAAGGCACATCAGACAAAGAGGCCTCCTCTCCATCCCGTTTCCTCCTGCCGCCAGGGGCTAAAGCGCGATGCCATGCTTATGTCTGCAAAGGCCATTTTCATTTTAACGCGGCGGCAGTTCATTTTCAAGGGCGAGATAAGCAGAAAGCTCCTTCGCGAAGCGGGCGTGCCCCTCTTCGTTCAGATGGACGTCATTCAGATAGAGCCCGCAGCCCCAGCTCCCTGCGTCCAGAAAATCAACGGAAAACTCTCCGGCGACAGCCGCCAGCGCGGCCGGCAGCTCATCGGCCGCGGCGCAGACCTCCTCATAGCCGCCTGTCTGGATGTTCGGTTTGGGCGGGCAGATAAGAAGAACCTTTTTTTCAAGAAGCTCCGGCACATCCTCGAACATGACCCGGGCCTGATAGGCTACGATTTCCCCGCTTACCGGAGTAATCCTGAAAAGATCGTTGGTTCCCAGCATGACGACGACCAGATCCGCCTCCTCGTTATCCGATAAGATCCGCTTCAGGGAGGCAATAGCAGCCCTCCCGCGGGGAAAACAGCGGCCGTTTAACCCCTCGTTTACGACCTCAAAGCGGGGATCGGCATCCAGGATCCCGGTCCAGCGCTTTTCATAAGGGAGGCGGCCTGAAGACCAGGTTCTCGGATCATAGCCATAAGTATTGGAATCCCCGTAGCACAATAGCTTCATTTTCTTTTCAGCACCCATGCTTTCTCCTTTCCGCGCGCCGCTAAGGACACGCAAAAGCTTAATCCCGGAAGATCCGGATGAGAAGGAGCTCCCCCTCTCCAACCCGGATCTCCGCCGTTTTTCCGGGAAGGACCTCGTTGCTGATCCCGTACTGGTAATCGCAGGAAATCCCGGCGTTATGAAGCGGGTACTTCGCGTTTTTGATCTCGACGCCTTCCGCAAGCCCGCTGATATTGAGCAGGGAGAAAAATGAAAACCGGTCCTCCACAAAAGCCGGTTCCCGGGAAACGATTTCCATCTCCGAATAATCGTCCAGAAGGACTGCCTTTTTTCCCTTTCTTTCCAGCATGATGAGCAGGGACAGGTTTCCCAGCGTGTGGTCCATTCTTCCGCCCGCCGCCCCGAGGAGAAGAAATTCGTCGAAGCCCCTCCGGATCCCTTCCCTGACCGCATAGGCGCTGTCGGTATCATCCTTCACGCAGGGCAGGACGATGGTCTCAATATCGAGCTGCGGATTGTCATAGGAGTCAAAATCCCCGATGATCAGATCCGGTTCCCTTCCAAGAGCCTCCCTATGGCCCAGTCCCCCGTCGCAATAGATCAGATAATCATCTTTCCGCAGCCGCGGAAGAATGCGGTCATAGCGGCCGATCTTCGCGCCTCCGACAATAACGCAGCGTTTCATTAATCCCTCCTTGTCTGCTCTTTTCCTTTGTTTGGAAAGTCCCACCCTTATCTGGGCATCGCAACCCCGATCTTCTCGTACAGCGGAGCCAGCTTGCTGTCGGATCTGGCCGCCGCGGCGTCAAGCTCCCGCCTGGCGGTAACGGCGACGAAAGCTGCCGCGCCGATCCAGGCCAGGGGATCTGTGAAGCAGATCGCGCCGAAGCCATAAAGCGGCACGAAAAACACGCAGGCCAGGGTCCTCGCTATCATTTCAAGGACTCCTGCAAACATGGCGCGACCGGTATGGCCGAGACTCTGCACCGTCGGGCGGCAGACGTTCAGGATGGCAAGGAGCCAGTAAAACGCCCCGTTTGCCACCAGAAGCTTCGCGGAAGCATCGAGGATCGCGGTCTCTTCCCGGCTCACGAAAAGGCGGGAAAGCCCCCGGCCGCAGAAGATCAGGATAAGGCCGATCAGGATCCCGTAGGAGATGCTGATCCTCGCCCCGATGATAAGGCCGTCCCTGGCGCGGCGGCCCTTGTCCGCCCCGTCATTCTGGGACACGAACGTCGATACCGCGCTGCCGATCGCGTCAAAGGGACACATTGCGAACTGCTTGATCCGGGCCGCTGCCGTCATGGCGGATACATAAATGCTTCCGAGCGCGTTATTGGCGGCCTGCATCACCATGCTTCCGATTGCGGTAATCGAAAACTGCAGCCCCATCGGATAGGCCATGAGGGCAAGATCGCGGATAAGGGAAGGCTGGAGCTGTTTTTCATTTTTCTCAAAATGAAGAAGAGGATAACGCTTTATGATATAGAACGTGCCCGCCGCGCCGGATACAGCCTGGGAGACCGCGGTCGCCGCAGCGGTTCCCGCGCAGCCTGTTTTGAGAACGCTGACGCAAAAGAGATCCAATAGGATATTGAGGAAGGCCGACATCGCGAGGAAGGCAAACGGAGCCTTGGAATCCCCGATCGAGCGCAGAACCGTCGCCGAGAAATTGTAGAGCAGCGTCGCGGGAATTCCCAGAAAAATGAGGCTGATGTAGGCTTTCGTGTCCGTATAGATCTCAGGCGGAATGTTCAGGACGCGCAGGATCTGATCCGTCATAAAAAGCGAAACCGCGGTCAAAACAAGAGCGCTTCCACCCATCAGAAACATCGCGTTGTAGATATTCCTCCGCAGTCCGGAGAGATGGTTCGCCCCGAATTCCCGGGCCATCGGAATGCCGAGCCCGCTGCAGGTCCCGATGGCGAAGCCCAGGACCAGGAACTGCACCGAAGAAGTGGCGCCAACCGCAGCCAGCGCGGAAGGCCCCAGAAAGCGGCCGACGATAGCGGTATCCGTCAGCGAGTAGGTTTGCTGCAGGAGGTTGCCCAGAAGCAGCGGCAGCGCGAATGAAAGAATCAGGCGTAAAGGCCTGCCTTTTGTCATGTTTTTCAATTTGTTCCTTTCCGGCGCTTACTTAAAACAGGGCTGCGCCTTAAAACGCCTCTGACCGCCGGCCGAAGACGGCGCAAAGAGACAAACGGCAGCAGCTCTGCCGTTTGCTGTACATACTCTTCGAAACTGCGCGAATCCGCGCAGGAAACAAAAAACGAAACTCGTTTTTTGTTTCCTTATAATTATAGAAGCTTCATTCGAAAAAGCTCGTCTAAATCTGTTCTTTAATAGTCAAATCTTGCTCTTCCTTTACTTCCTTTCCGGCCGCTTTCGAAATTGAAAATCATTCGCAAATCTATTGACATCCCCTGCATGCAGGTCTATAATTGAGAACGTTTCTCAAGTTTACAGGCTGCCGCCCGGCCAAATGCCGGCAGCGATCACACGATATCTTTTCAGGGAGGCCGTCTTGCCCATACGTTCAAAATATAAGACCAAACAAAAAGAAGTCCTTCTCGAATATCTGAAGACGAATCCCGGCGTCCACATCACCGCCGCGGACGTCTGCGCCTGTTTTAAGAAAAACGGCACGCCGATCAGCCAGGCGACGATCTACCGGCATCTGGAAAAGCTGGTGGACGAAGGCCTGATCAACAAATACATCATCGACGCAGGCAGCCCGGCCTGCTTCGAGTATGTCGGCGCAGGCAGCCCACCGCGCGCGGAAACATGCTTCCACTGCAAATGCGAAAAATGCGGCAGGCTCATCCATCTGCACTGCGATGAGCTCGAAGAGATCCAGGGACACCTGCTCCGCGAGCACCGATTTAAAATCGATCCGCTGAGGACCGTATTCTACGGGCTCTGCGAAGACTGCATGTCCCTCCCCACGGAACCTGTAAGGAAAGAGGAGTAAGCCATGAAAAAAACAATTTCTTTTATCTGCGCCGCAATCCTTGCGGCCTTCACGCTTTCCGCCTGCGGCCCGGCCGCTTCCGAAGCGCCGGTAAGCGATTCGAAAAATCCCGAAAGTTCAAGTATCCCGGCAGCCGAATCGAAAAGCTACGAAAGCGCCCCGACCGGGGAAAAGCTCCAGATCGTCGCCAGCATCTTTCCCGAATATGATTGGGTCATGAATGTCCTCGGAAGCAAGGCCGACCGGGCAGACGTCACGCTCCTTCTGGACAGCGGCGTCGATCTCCACAGCTACCAGCCGACAGCCGATGATATCCTGACCATCTCCACCTGCGACCTCTTCATCTACGTCGGCGGTGAATCCGACGCATGGGTGGACGACGCCCTCAAGGAGTCGGTCAACAAGGAAATGCTTGTCATAAACCTTCTTGACGTCCTCGGAAACGCGGTTAAGGAAGAGGAAAGCGTCGAAGGGATGCAGGAGACGGAACACGCCCATGAACACGAAGAAGGCGAAGAACACAAACATGAAGAAGGCGAGGAACATGAGCGCGAAGAAGGCGGGATTGAATATGACGAACATGTCTGGCTCTCCCTTAAAAACGCTGCTGTCCTCGTAAACAGCATCGCGGACGCCCTTCAGACCCTTGACGCTGATAACGCGGACGCCTACAAGGCAAACGCCGCAGCCTACATCGAAAAGCTGGACGCGCTCGATGCGGCCTATGCGGATGCGGTCGAAGCCGCCCCGATTAAAACGCTGCTTTTCGGCGACCGCTTCCCCTTCCGCTACCTCACGGATGATTACGGACTGGACTACTATGCGGCCTTTGCCGGCTGCTCGGCCGAGACCGAAGCCAGCTTTGAGACGGTCACTTTCCTGGCCGGCAAAGTCGACGAGCTCTCTCTTCACTCGATCCTGACGATCGAAGGAAATGACCGCCGCATCGCCGAGACGATCGCCGCGAACACCGCGTCAAAGGACCAGCAGATCTTAACGCTCGACTCCATGCAGGCAACGACCGCGGAAGATATCGCGGAAGGCGCAGCCTACCTTTCCGTCATGGAGTCCAATCTGGAAATACTAAAAGAAGCGCTTAAATAACAGAAGGAGGCATCATTATGGCACTGCTCACCGTCCGGGATCTTGCCGTGGGCTATGAAGGGCGCGCCGTCGCGGAAGGTCTTCATTTTTCCGTAAAAAGCGGCGATTATCTCTGTATCGTCGGCGAAAACGGCTCCGGCAAATCCACACTCATGAAAACCCTGCTGGGGATTTCACAGCCGATCCGCGGACAGATCCTGATCGGTGACGGCTTAAAGAAAAACGAAATCGGCTACCTGCCGCAGCAGACCCAGGTCCAGAGGGACTTTCCGGCCTCCGTCCGGGAGATCGTGCTCTCCGGCTGCCAGAGCCGCTGCGGCCTCCGGCCTTTCTACAATAAAGAAGAGAAGCGCCTTGCGGAAGAGAATATGGCCCGCATGGGCGTCGCGAATCTCGCGGATCGCTGCTACCGGGAGCTCTCCGGCGGCCAGCAGCAGAGGGTCCTCCTTGCCAGGGCCCTCTGCGCCACGCGGAAGGTCCTGCTGCTCGACGAGCCGGTTTCGGGGCTTGACCCGAAGGTGACCCTCGAGATGTACAAACTCATATCCTCGCTGAACCGCGAGGGGATCACGATCATCATGATCTCCCATGATATCCCCTCAGCGGTCCGGTATGCGAGCCACATCCTGCACATCGGGGATTCCATTTTTTTCGGAAGCAAGGACAAATACCTTGAAAGTGAGACCGGGCGCTTTTTCCTGCGCGAACATGAGGGAGGTGAATAAGAATGCTCGAAAAATTGTTTTTCTACTTTCAATACCCCTTCGTCCGCTACGCCCTGATCGTCGGCGTCCTCATCGCGCTCTGCTCCTCCCTTTTCGGGGTGACGCTGGTCTTAAAGCGCTTCTCCTTCATCGGGGACGGGCTCTCCCACGTGGCTTTCGGAGCCATGTCGATTGCCGCGGTGCTGAATCTCAGCAATGAAATGCTCCTCGTCCTTCCCGTCACCACTTTAAGCGCGGTCCTGCTGCTGCGAAGCGGCCAGAATACCCGGATCAAAGGGGACGCCGCCATCGCGATGATCTCGGTCGGGGCGCTGGCTTTCGGCTATCTCATCATGAACATCTTCTCGACCTCTTCGAATCTGACCGGGGACGTCTGTTCGACCCTTTTCGGCTCGACTTCGATCCTCACGCTGACCTTCCGGGAGGTAATCCTCAGCACGGTCCTTTCGATCGCGGTCCTGATCCTCTTCGTCTGCTTCTACAACAAAATCTTCGCGGTGACTTTCGACGAAAGCTTCTCCCAGGCCATCGGCGTCCGCGCCGACCGCTATAACCTGCTCATCGCGATTGTCATCGCCATCATCATCGTCCTCGCCATGAATCTGGTGGGTTCGCTCCTCATCTCTGCCCTGGTCATCTTCCCGGCGCTCTCCGCCATGCGTCTCTTCGGGAGCTTCAAAGCGGTCACCATCTGCTCCGCCCTGCTTTCGGTCGTATGCGCGTTTTCCGGGATCATCATCTCGATTCTCGCGGGCACGCCCGTGGGCTCGACGATCGTGGCCGCGGACGTCTTCGCTTTCTTTATCTGTTATCTGATCGGAATCTTTATGGGAGGCTTTAAAAAATGAAATCCTTTCCCCGTTTTCTCACCTGCCTGCTTCTTTGCCCGCTGCTCATCGGCTGCGGCGGCAGCGGAAACGTATCTTCCGGAGGCCAGCCCTCCGGACAGGCTCCCGGCGTCAATGAAATCCTGGAGGCAGGGGTCGCCGCCGCAGACGCGGAAAGCGCCCTGGACGCTGCCGAAAGCCTTTCCGAGGAGCCTGAGCCTGCACCCACCTCGCAAGCAGCCGTTTCACAGGATATATCTCCAAGCGCCATATCCGCCGGCGAACCTGTTCCGGCAGCCGGGTCTTTTACGCCTGCCGAATCCATTCCGGCTTCCGAACCGCTTCCTACTCCCGAGGCGACCGACGAGTCTGTTGTCCTCAGTTACACAGAAGGGATCGACATCGACCTGACCGCCCTCTCCTCCACCATGGTTTACGCCGAGGTCTACAATATGGTCTTCACTCCGGATGATTACCTGGGCAAAACCGTCCGGATGAAAGGTCTCTTCACCTCCTTCCACAGCGAGGTGACCGACAAATACTACTTCGCCTGCATCGTCCAGGACGCAACGGCCTGCTGCGCCCAGGGGATCGAGTTCATCCCGGCCGGCGATTTCAGCTACCCGGACGATTTCCCGGAAGACGGCTCGATGATCACGGTGACCGGCGTTTTCGGTACCTACCGGGAGGGCGATTATAGCTATACCACGCTCAAGGACGCGGTGATCGAATAAATCAACTCGTGATAGGATCCCCTCAGGATCGCGCCCCAATTTTTCTGTTTTAGAAAAGCTCTCCTTGTGAACCGCTTGTCTCATTCTCCAAAATATGCGAACTTGTAACCTCACTCCCCGCATACATTATATATTTCACACCACTTGCCGCAGCCATTTCCTCCGCGGCTGCGGCTTTTGCCTTCACAACCTCATCGTCTATCTTATTATCACCTTTAACCTCAATCAGTCGATAAGAACCATCCGCCATTTTTGCCAGAAAATCCGGGTAATACTGTCGTACCCGACCAGATTCAGGATCATAGTAGTGTACAGAAAGATCACCTTGATTTGAAGTAAACATGCCGGTTTTTCTGGTATTTCCATCCCCACAGTGTTATACTGTTTTCACTCTAAACTATTGAGGTATTTCCATGAAAATGAAAACCGTCCGCCGCGCCTTTCTCGCCACCGTGCCTGTGATGGCAGGCTATCTCGTTCTGGGAACCGCCTACGGCATCCTCCTTACGGACAAGGGTTTTCCCCTTCTTTTCGGTCTGGTCCAAAGCCTCCTCATCTACGCCGGCTCCATGCAGTTCGTCGGCATCAACCTCTTAGCCGGAGGCGCGAGCCTCGTGCAGGCCGCTATCATGACCTTGCTCGTCAACGCCCGCCACCTCTTCTACGGCTTCACGATGCTCGAAAAATACCGGGACGCCGGGAAAATGAAGCCCTACCTCATCTTCGGCCTCACCGACGAGACCTTCGCGCTGGTCGTAAACGAGGCTCCGGCCGGCAGCGACCGGAATCTTTACTTCCTTCTGGTAACGCTTTTTGACCAGTGCTGGTGGGTGACCGGAACCCTCATCGGCTGCCTTGCAGGCTCCGCAATCAGCTTCAATACGGAGGGCATCGATTTCGCGATGACCGCGCTTTTCATCGTTATTTTCACGGAACAGATCATGCAGGCGGACGATTACCTGCCGGCGGTCACCGGGGTCGCCTCCTCGCTCATCTGCCTCCTCATTTTCGGTCCGGACAGTTTCCTCATCCCGGCCATGCTGCTGATTTCGGCACTTCTCACCGGATACAGCCTCCTATGCAATAAAAAGGGAGGACCCACGCATGACGCATGATATCCTCCTCGTCGCCGTGATGGCGATTGTTACCGCCGCTATTCGTTTTCTTCCTTTTATCCTCTTTTCTTCCTCCAGGAAGCCGCCCGGGATCGTCACCAACCTCACCCGCCTGCTCCCGGCCGCAGTCATGGGAATGCTGATTGTCTACTGCCTCCGGAACACCAATCTCCTTGCAGGCTCCCACGGGCTGCCGGAGGCGATCGCCTGCACGGCGGTTGTCATTTCCTATGTCTGGAAGCGGAATACGCTGCTCTCGATCCTCATCGGGACGATTCTTTACATGGTACTTTTACAGATAGTGTTTTAAAAAGCGGACCAAAGTCCGCTTTTTCATGCCTCGTAGGAGGCCTTCCGATAGGCCCGGGCCGCCTCCGGGGAGGTCGAGAGGAACTCGTCTTTCAGCGCGTCCGTGAAGATTTCCATCTCCCGAACCAGCCCGAACTTTTTCGGAATGGTCACCGTCATCTTAATAAAGTCCCGGGCTGTTTTGGTCAGCTTCTCCTCGTCATTGGACTCCATGATCCCGAAAACCTTCTTCGCGTACTTGGGACCATGGCAGGTCGCGATATAGCGCCTTGCCGCGTTGCGGTATTCCCAATAGGCCGCGGATCTCTTCGCCTCGTCGAAGCTCTCCGCGCCCTCAAGCAGGAGTTCCCGGATCACGCCTTTCACTTCCCGCGCCGCCAGGGGTTTGATAAAGAAGGCGGGGCGCAGGAATCCCGGAAGAATCAGGATATTCCAGAGAAAATTGTCCACCGTGCGCTGCGGATTCTTAGGATCCGCGTAACGCCTTTGCAAAAGCTCCTGCCGGAACGCGCCGGCCCCGTCGTCTTCCGTCTCCCCGGCTATCGCCTCATAAAGCTTTTTCCGCTCTTCCGGATCCATTTCCTCGTAATAGGGTTTCCAGTTTTCATTTTCCGCATACATATCGTTCCGAAACTCCCGTGTTCATTAAAATACAGCCGGGGAAGCTTCCCCGGCCGTTTTCCTGTAAAATCACTTCTTGGCGACGTACTTCCGGATATCCAGAGAGATCGCGATGTAGATGATCACGCCGAGGGCGATCCACTGCGCGTTGGCGTTGACGCCCAGGAACTGCAGGGCCGCCTTCAGGAATTCGAAGACCGCGACGCCGATGACCGCCGAGGAGACCTTGCCGCGTCCGCCGGTGACGGAGACGCCGCCGATGGTGCAGGCCGCGATAGCTTCCATCTCGTAGCCGAGTCCCAGGTTAACGGACGCGCCGCCGGACTTGGCGCCCAGCATAAAGCCGGCCAGGCCGTAGAAAGCAGCCGCCTTCGCGTAAATCATGACCATGGTCAGCTTGACCGGTACGCCGGCGACTTCCGCTGCCTGCGGGTTCGCGCCGATCGCGTACATATACTTGCCGTGGCGGGTCATATTGAAAATGAACCACGAGACGACTCCGATGAAAATGGCGATCCATACCAGGTAAGGAATCATCAGGAATCTGCCGGAAGCGAGGTCCGTGTAAGCCTTGACATAGCCGCCGAGCGGGGTCGCGTTCGTCACGAGAAGGTTAAGACCGTAAACGATCTCCATCATGGCCAGGGTGGAGATAAAGGGCGGAACGCTCAGGAAGGCGATGAAGGAGCCCGTTACCGCGCCGAAACAGGCGCAGACCAGCATGACGATAATGGCCGCAAGAAAGATATTCATCGGCTGCCCGCCCTCGATGAAGCGGTTCGCGTAGTCGGCTTTCTGCAGGAGGATACCCGCAAGACAGCCGCCCAGACCGATGATACGTCCTGCCGACAGGTCGCAGCCCGCCGTGATGACGCAGCCCGCGATGCCGAGCGCGATAACGAGACGCGCCGACATGTTAAGGAGCAGGTTCAGCAGGTTCGAAGAAGACAGGAATTTGGGAGATTTGATGCCCGTAAATATGACCAGGATGACGATGATGAGGATAACACCGTAATTGATCATAAAATCTTTGAAATTAAAAGCTTTTTTGTTCATGAGAACCCTCCGTAATTGTTCATTTCCGACCGGGTGCAGAATCAGGAATCTTCCGTCATTGATTCTCCGGTTTAGAACATAGTCGCGTAATGCATAACTTTTTCCTGCGTCATATCCTTCGGTTCCGTGATCTCACCGCGGATATGGCCGTTGCACATGACGTAGATCCGATCAGACATGCCCAGAAGTTCGGCCATCTCCGAAGAAATCATGATGATGGCTTTGCCCTGCTGCTGCAGCTGGACCATGATCTCGTAAATCTCGTGCTTGGCGCCGACGTCGATTCCTCTGGTAGGCTCGTCCATAATCAGGACGTCCGGATCGTTGGCCAGCCAGCGGGCGATAATGACCTTCTGCTGATTGCCGCCGGACAGGTTGGCGATGGCTTCCTGCGCATTCGGCGTCTTGATCCTCAGCTTATCGATACTGTCGCTGACGATCTGCCCGATCTTGCCGTGATCCAGCACAAAACCGGCCTTCAGGTTCTTGTCATAAACCGAGATGCCTACGTTGTCCTTGATCGAAAGGCAGCCCAGAATGCCGTTTCCGCGGCGGTCTTCGGTGATCAGGCCCTCGCCCGCATTCATTGCCCGCCTTGGATTTTTGGTCTCCACCTTCTGGCCGTTGATGATAACCTCGCCGGACTTGATGCCGCGCATGCCGAAGATGGCTTCCATCAGCTCTGTTCTCTGGGCGCCGACCAGGCCGCCGAAGCCGACGATTTCGCCCTTCTTGACCTTAAACGAGCAGTCCTGGAAAGATTTCTCGTGAATGGATGAAACATTCCGGCACTCAAGAATCACTTCTCCCGGCTTGCAGGGATGGTCCGGATAGACATTGGTCAGCTCGCGGCCGACCATTCGCGCGATAATCTGGTCCGTGGTCATCTCCGCCGCCGGCCAGGTGCCGACATAGGTTCCGTCGCGCATGATCGTGATATCATCGGAAATCTTCTTGATCTCATCCATCTTATGGGAAATGTAGATCATGGCGACGCCTCTGCTCCGCAGATCGTTCATGATCCTGAAAAGGACGTCCACTTCCTTTTCTGAGAGGGATGAGGTCGGCTCGTCGAAAATAATAACCTTGGCCTCATGGGAAACGGCCTTGGCGATCTCAATCGACTGCATCTGCCCGATGGAAAGAGTCGAAAGAGGCGCCTTCGGGTCAAAGTCCATGCCAACTTCCTTCAGCCAGCGGGTAGTATCCTCATACATCTTTTTGTGATCGATCACTTTAAGCGGACCGTAATTGCGGGTGGGAAATCTGCCGAGATACATGTTTTCCGCGACACTTCTTGGAAGAACCGGCTGCAGCTCCTGGTGTACCATGGCGATACCCATCTTCATCGCTTCATCCGGATTGTTAATGGTCACCTTCTGGCCGTTGATATAGACTTCGCCCGCATCCATCTTGTAAATGCCGAAAAGGCATTTCATCAGCGTGGACTTGCCGGCGCCATTTTCTCCCATCAGCGCATGGACAGTACCCGGGCGGACCGAAAGTGATACGTTGTCCAGGGCCTTTACGCCAGGAAAGGACTTGGACACGCCTTTTAACTCAAGGTAATATTCAGCCATGCTTGTCTCCTTCATTAAGTTTTACTGTAAATACTCCAATATACAAAGACAGGTACGGCACGGGGCCGTACCTGCGCATTGCTCGCTATCCGAAACTTACCGTTTCAAGCAGTTCTTATGACAGGGAATCAAGGATCTCCTGAGCGTTGTCAGCAGTAACCTTGGTGTAGTCGCACTGGATGTTGTGCTCGTTGCCGGCACCGGTCAGGTAATTGATAGCCGCGTCTGCAGCTCCGTCAGCCTGCGCGAAATGGTTGTTGAAAACGGTACCCGTAATGCTGCCGTCGATGACGTACTGTACGACCTCGGTCAGAGCGTCGACGCCGACAAGATAGATGTCCTCGCCGACTTTGCGGCCGGCAGACTGGATCGACTGGAGGGCGCCGAGAGCCATAGCGTCGTTGTTGCAGAAGACGACTTCGATGTCCGTGCCGTGCTGGGAGAGGGAGTTGGCCACAAGCTCAGCGCCCTTAACCTGGTCCCACATACCGACCTGGTCATCCAGGCAGTTGACCTCAAGTCCGGCATCCGTAAGGGCCTTGACCGAGAATTCGGTACGGTAGGCGGCGTCGACGTTCTCCGGATCGCCTTCGATCATGATATAGTCGATCTTGCCGTTTTTGTTGAAGTCAACCGCGTCAAGGCCAAGATCCGCGATGATCTCGCCCTGGAAGGTTCCGGACTGACGCGCGTCGCAGCCGACGTAGCAGACATTCCAGTCATTGTCGGTCCAGCGCTGCTGTTCGTCAGCGTCCGGCTCGCGGTTGATGTAAACCAGCGGAATCCCCGCCTCGACAACCTTATCGGTTACGGTAGCCGCGGAGGAAGAGTTGACAAGATTGATGATCAGGACGTCAACGTTGTCGGCGATAAAGTTGTCGATCTGTCCGGACTGAGTTGCCTGGTCGTTGGCGCCATCGACGATCGTGATGTTGCCCTTGTCAAAGCCCTGGGCGACGAGATAAGACTCCAGTTCCTGTCTGAACAGAGTCATGAAGTTATCAGCGAACTGATAAATGCAGACGCCGACCTTGGCCGAAGCAAGATCCGAGCTGCCCTCAGCCACCGACGCGGCAGCGCTCTCCGCTGTGGAAGCCGCTGCTGACTCAGCAGTCGACGACGTTCCTGCAGCTTCCGAACCCGTGCTTCCAGTCGAGCCGCCGCAGCCGGCCAGCAGGGTCATGCCCATCGCTGCCGCAAGTGCCAAGCTAACAAGTTTCTTTTTCATAGAAAATACCTCCTTCATGATATAAATGGTAGCAGCATATCTACCAGAATCGAATAGTAGTATAACACTAAAAGCGACAAAAAGACAGGGGTATTTCTCAACTTTTTCTTTTATTTTTTACAAAAATACTTTACTCTGGGCTATACCAAAAGGTGCGTCAGGACAGAGAGATGAAAGACCCCGGGACAGCCGATTGAGCAGGGCGGAATGAAATAGTTGTTTTCAGATTGCCCGAAAGCAGCCGATGAGGCAAACTGGGCAAAACAGGCGCGGCGGGCAGCGACTAAGGCAGGACAGGAAGAGGGCTGCCGAAGCAGCCCTCTTTCTTACTTTTACAGCGGCCTCATTTTATAAGCCGCCTGCCCATTCATTTCTTTTTCTTCTTCCGGATCACGTTCGGATTTTTGGAAGAACGCACGCCGCCGTTTTCCAGGACCTCCCCGGAAGCGTTCCCGTTCTTTGCGGCGGAAGCCTTCAGCTCCGCGGCGTAGTCGCCGGCATCTTTCCCCAGATGCGTGCGCATGAGATACCAGAGCGGGCCGGTGATAAACACCGACGAGAAGGTACCGGCCATGATGCCCACCATCATCGTGAGCGTAAACTCCTTGATGGAAGAGACGCCCACAATGTAGAGGAGAAGGATGGAAGCCAGCGTCGTCAGGTTCGTATAGATGCTTCTGGTAAGCGTCCGGTTGATCGACTGATTGACCAGCTCCGCAAGATTAACGGACTTGCCGGCCATACCAAGATTCTCGCGGATACGATCGAAGATAACGATCGTAGAGTTGATCGAATAACCGAGTATCGTCAGCATGACCGCGATAAAGGAATTGCCTACAGATATTCTGAGCACCGCGTAAGCCGTCAGCGTTACCAAAACGTCATGGATCAGCGCGATGACCGCAGAAGTGGCAAAACGCATATCCTTAAATCGAATGAAGATATAGAGCAGCATGAGAACAACCGCCACAATGACGGCGACCGTCGCATCTCTCCGCATCTCCGCGCCGACCGTCGCGGAGATGTTCTCCGTGGTGATCGAGGCGGCGTCGACGCCGAAGTTCTCGCCGAGGGCGTCCGTCAGCTTCTGCCTCTCGTCTACGCTCAGAGTCCTCGTCTTGATGACGACTTCTGTCGAGCCTACTACCTGCTGCATGGAGACATTGGCGTCTCCGGTAACCTCCATGACGACCGGCTTCACCTCTGAATCGAGCTCCGCCAGCGTGTAGTCCTTGTCAAATCCAACCGTGGTGGAGGTACCGCCCAAAAACTCCATAGAGAAATTAAGAGCGCGCTTTCCGGAAGCCGCATTGACAATCATCGCGATGAGGCCGACGGCAATCACCGCGCCGGCAATCGCATAAGAAATCTTCTTTTTGCCGACAAAATCGAATTTGTGGACGATCAGCTTATGGGCCCAGAGCCTGGGATCCCGAACGCCGATGCCGTAAACGGCAAGCGCGATAAAGCGGGAGACGACGCAGGAAGTAAACAGAGAAAGCGCGACGCCGAGGGCCAGCGTCATGGCAAAGCCCTTGATCGTACCGGTTCCCATCATGCCCAGGACGGCCGCCGCGATGAGGGTCGTCACATTGCCGTCAATGATGGCGGACATGGCCTTTGAAAAGCCGGAACGGATCGCGTTCAGCACCGAGGAGCCCGCGTCGATCTCCTCGCGGATTCTCGCGTAGATGATGACATTGGCGTCGACAGCCATACCGATGGAAAGGATGATACCGGCGATTCCCGGAAGCGTCAGCGTCAGGTCGAAAGCATTGAGCAGCACCAGGATCAGCGCGGCGTACAATAGCAGCACGAAGGAAGCGATGACGCCCGGCACCAGGTAAGCGGCAATCATGATAAGGCAGACGATGCCAAGCCCGATCGCGCCGCCGATAAGAGAGGTCTTAATGGCCGTCTGGCCGAGCTGGGCCCCGACGACATTGGATCGGATCTCCGTGAGAAGCAGCTTCAGGCCGCCGATCCGGATATAAGAGGCGAGCTCCTTGGCCTTCTCGATGGATTCCATCCCTTCGATCACGGCCTGCCCGTTCGAGATCACGCTGTTGACAGACGGCACCGAAACGAAATGTCCGTCATAATAGATACCGATCGTCTCGTTGTTGTCCACCGCTTTCTGCGTGGCTTCCGCAAAGGCCTGCGTCGCGGAAGAATTGAATTCAAGCTGGACGACATATTTATTGCCGCTGCCGTCCTGGTTCGATACCGCGCCTTCCGCGGAAGCCACATCGGAGCCGGTGCAGACAATTGCCCCCGCTTCCGTCAGCTCCTCGATCGTATAATTAAGAACATATTCTCCGGAAGCGCTGTCGTAGGAATAGGACTTATTGCCGTCAGCGTCCGTCTCCGCGATGAAATACAGGGAACCGGGCGTACCGAGCTCGGCAAGAATCGCATCGGCGTCGGTTACCCCGGGAATCTCAACGCTGATGCGGTTGGCCCCTTCCTGGTAGACGTTCGCCTCGGTCGAATATTCCTCGACACGCTTCTGCAGCTTATAGATGGTGTCATCCATATCCGAGGCGGAAGGATTCTCTTCATTTGCCTCATAGGTTATGGATACGCCGCCGGAAAGATCAAGACCGGTATGAATGTTGCGCATGGATCCCGTTCCGCCGTCTCCCCATCCGACGATTGCCGTGAAGCACATGAGCACTGTGATGACAATGCTGAGCGCTATTACCAAGATGCTGTTCTTTTTTTTCATTTTTCCTTACGCTCCTTACTTTATATGTCCATTTCCGCTTCCGCAGCTTTCAGCATGATCGCGCATTCAACACGCTTTTTCTGAAGGCGGCATCCGATCTCATAGACATCATTGATCTTTCCGGTGAAGTTGTAGGAATTCGCCGCGCAGCCTCCGCTGCAGTAAAACCTTGAAAAGCAGCGGCTGCACTCTTCCTTGGAATAAACATTCACTTTCTTGAATTCAGAAACCAGATCTTCTCTTCTTACGCCCTCGTCAACATTCCCGAGAAGGAATTCCTCCATGCCGACAAACTGATGGCAGGGATAGAAATCTCCCCAGGGAGTTACTGCGAGATATTCTGTTCCGGATCCGCAGCCGGACAGCCTTTTATACACGCATGGACCACCTGATAAATCTATCATAAAATGAAAGAAATGAAAAGCCTTTCCGGCTTTTTTTCGGCGAATCATTTCCCGGGCCAGCAGATCATACTGCTCCTCCAGAAAGGGAAGGTCCTCCGGCCGGATCGCGTAATCCGCTTCAGGCGGCGCCACGACCGGCTCCACAGAAATCTGGTCGAAACCCAGGTCCGCCAGATGCAGCACATCTTTTGAAAAATCGAGATTCCAATGCGTATAGGTTCCTCTGACGTAATACTGAAGCCCCAGTTTCCTTCTCATTTCCGCGAATTTCAGGAACTTCGGAATGATGAAATCATAACTCCCCTGCCCCTTCCGGAAAGGCCTCATCTTGTCATGAACCTCTTTCCGGCCGTCGATGGACAGAACAACGTTATGCATCTCCCGGTTGCAGAAATCCATAATCTCATCGTTCAAAAGGACGCCGTTCGTCGTCAGGGTAAATCGAAACTTTTTGGGAGCGGGGGTATCCTTCGTCTTCTCCTCGATCTCATGACCGTAAGCGACAAGTTCCTTCACGACGTTCCAGTTCATGAGCGGCTCCCCGCCGAAGAAATCAACCTCCAGATTCCGGCGGAAGCCGGAATGTCCGGCCAGAAAATCAAGCGCCTTCCTGCCGACCTCAAGGGACATAAGAGCCCGCCTTCCATGATACTCGCCTTCCTCCGCAAAGCAGTAGCGGCAGGCCAGGTTGCAGTCATGGGCAATATGAAGACAAAGGGCCTTGACGACTACAGGCATCTGCGTAAAACGGTCAATAGCCGGCGCGTAAGGTTCTTCAGAAAAAAGCGCGCCTTCTTTCTTAAGCTGCGCAATTTCTTCCATCGCCTCCCGGACCTCCTCCTCAGAGTAGCGGCCGGCAAGCTCCTGTTCCGCCTTCTTCGCTTCGGTTCCCTGATTCATCAGTCCGACGGCATCGTAGAGCACGTCATCGGCCACATGAACGGATCCGCTCGGAACGTCCAGTATGATATTATATCCGTTATTTTTGTACTGATAAACTTGCATTCATTCTCCTGATCTCTATACGTATTTCAAATCCCGCAGGGCCGGACCTGAATCCATTTGAAAAGGGTCTGCTGACCGCAGACCCTTTCATATCAATGCTTCCCTCAAATTGCAGGAAATCATTCCTGCCCGGCGGTGACATTATACCTTACGGATAACTGCGCTTTATCACTTATGTTCGCAGCTCTGATTCCCTACCGTGCAGCTCGTCTTGCATGCTGACTGGCAGGAAGTCTGGCATTCACCGCAGCCGCCCTTTTTGAGCGTATTCTGAAGATTTTTGGTATTAAGGCTCTTAACATGCTTCATCAGGGTCGTCCTCCTTTTTATCATTTTGACGCCGAACATTCACATCCCGCAAATTATAGCACAAGGAACATTCCATGGCAAGACTGCTTGAAGATGTTTTTTCGTTAGCAGCAGGCTGACGGATCCAAAAAGGCTGTCGGATACGCGCGGGCCGATTATAAAAACGGACATGCCGCGCCTGTCCCCGGCTTATCCCCGGCGTTTTTGCCTCGAAAGACGAACTCTGCATCAACGGATTTCCTGTTTTAGTTGAAACCGTAAATTTTCTGGGCGAGCGAATAGCCTCTTACCACCAGCCTGCGTCCGGTTTTACCGGGCAGATTAAGCGCCGCTCCGAGAAATGAAGAGCGGATTTTATGATACAGCTTGCGGTCTTTATTTTTCAAATACTCCCAGAGCCCCTTCTTCTCGCGGATCGCCTCGTCGCTCCCTTTCCGCATAAGAAGGATCGAGGAAACAGACATCATGATCTGCATATAGTGAACCAGAAAGTCCATATGGCTCTCCTGATTGACCAGATCCGGACGATACGCGTCTATCATCATCCGGGTGACTTTAAGCTGCTGATCCATACGGCCAAGCATGACCTCTTCGTTAACGCTCTGATCCGTCCTGCCGATATAATAGCGGTAGAGGGTCTCATTAAGGTAATACATGGTTTTCGCATAGATTCCCGGCTGGAAAACCATCAGGTTGTCTACGTAGAAGGTGTGCTCGGGGAGCTCGATCTTATTTGCGCGCAATAATTCCGTCCGATAGATCAGGCTGTGCATGAGAACATACTGATCGGTGCGGAGCGGCTTTTTGACTTCGTCCCATCCAAATATCCGGTTTTCCGGAAAATGTCCCGTATAGCGCATGACCTTCTTGTGTTTCGCCCCGGCCTTATCGTACATATAATTACAGATCAGAAGATCCAGCTCCGACTTTCCGGCAGCGATCTGCCGGAGAACCTTCATGACCTTGCAGAGGGCCTCGTAGTCCAGATAATCATCGCTGTCGCAAACCTTAAAATAAAGGCCTTTCGCCTCCCGGATCCCGGTATTCACCGCGCCTCCGTGGCCTTTGTTTTCCTGATGGATCGCGCGTACGATCCCGGGATATTTTTTCTCATATTCCCTGGCAATCTCGAGCGTTTTGTCCAGGGTCGAGCCGTCGTCGATTACGAGAACCTCCACATCCTCCCCGCCCAGGACGGCGTAATCAATCGCTTTACCCATATAGGCCGCGGCGTTATAGCAGGGAATTGCAATCGTTAAAACCTTCATTTTTCTTCTCCTTTATCTGTAAAAAGCCTGATATTGGCCTCTCTTGCGTACGCGGCAAATGCCGAAGGGATCGGATAGCTTTTTTCGATCTCAGGGGCTTCGGCAAAAAGACAGCCATTCTCCACAGCGCTCCCTCCCGGAACGCGGATCTCGTATCCGATCATTTCCCACTCAGTATGGGAAAAGATATGTTTTGCCTCCGGCAGTTCCCGGATCGTCAGGGCGAACAGGCCTTTTTCCCGTGTATATTCCAGCGCTTCCTTGCGGTTCAGAAAACCCTTTTCATTCGGAAATTCAAAAAGGCCGGCCAAAAGACCCTTTTCAGGACGTTTCCGGACAGCTATCTTTTCACCGTCTTTAAAAATGAAAACCGTGCGCTTTTCTTTTTTCCTGCCCGTTTTTCTGACGCGAACCGGCAGCTCTGTCGCCCGTCCCTGTTTTTTCGCCTCGCAGAACCTGCAAATCGGACATTCGGCGCATTTCGGTTCGGCGTTGGCAAGACAGATCATCGAGCCCAGATCCATAAACGCCTGATTCAGCTCTCCAAAAGCATAGGGTTCGCGGGGTCCGATGGCAGAGAGCTCTCCGGCGAAGGAGGATCTTACCCGCGGATTCAGAATATCCCGTTCATCCGCGGACAATCTTGCGGCTACCCGCAGGACATTCCCGTCGACTGCCGCTGCCGCTTCTCCGAAAGCAATGGAGGCTATGGCAGCGGAAGTGTAGCTCCCGATTCCGGGCAGCTTGAGAAGTTCTTTTGCTGTCTCTGGAAAATGTCCGTCCAGTTCAGCGGCAATGATCTCCGCAGCCTTCTTCATATTTCTTGCCCTGCTGTAATAGCCAAGGCCTTCCCAAAGTTTCAGGAGTTTTTCTTCCGGGCAGGCTGCGAGGCTTTCTGTGTTTGGTAAATGCTTAAGAAAACGCTGATAATAAGGAATCACAGTCTGCACCCTGGTTTGCTGCAGCATGATCTCTGAGATCCATATTCGGTAAGGGTCCCGGCTGTGACGCCAGGGCAGGTCGCGTCCGTTATGCTTATACCAGCTGCGTAAAGGTTCTATAAATTCCGACTTCATATGGCTTCCTGAGTGCTCAATTATAAAAAACGGACTTGCCGCGGAGCAATGATGTTGCCTGCCGGATTGCTCCGCGCTTCGCGCTCCCGCAATCCTTAACAAAAAACTCATGCTTTGACGCGGCGCTTTGCGCCGCAAGCATTCTTTTTTTGTTAGCGTCGTTCATGTTCGTGCCGCCGATTTCGCGCAAGCGCGATCGTCCGCGCGAACATGACGACCGGGCAATATCAAAAAAAATCCACCCATGATCTCATGGGTGGTAACAGGGGAAGAGGGAGTCGAACCCCCATTGACGGTTTTGGAGACCGCTTTCCTACCATTAGAAGATTCCCCTAGCTAAATAAAAAAATTCGCACCCTCAAAACCGCATATACATAACCTGCCGAAGTTGGTCATTTAACCTTGCCGGAGCGCTTTCGCGCTTCCTGCCTGGTCAAGCCCTCGTCCTATTAGTAGCAGTCAGCTCCATGCATTGCTGCACTTCCACCCCTGCCCTATCAACCTCGTCGTCTTCAAGGGGACTTACTTCCTCGGGGGAATGGGAGGTCTCATCTTAAGGGGGGCTTCACGCTTAGATGCCTTCAGCGTTTATCCCTGCCCCACTTGGCTACCCAGCTGTGGGCCTGGCGGCCCAGCTGGTGCACCAGAGGTGGGTCCGTCCCGGTCCTCTCGTAC
>JAILID010000074.1 GCA_024695465.1 Lachnospiraceae bacterium
ATGAAGAACACAAAGTCACTGATCGGAACCCTGATCGCAATTGTACTGATCGTTTTGCTTCTGAACCCGCGGTGGCTGCCGCTCACGCAGGTGACGAGAGACAATCTGACCCGGCTTGAGAGAAATTTCTTCCTTATCCAGAGCAGCGGGAGAGTGACGGTCGCGCATTTTCTGACACTGCTTCTCATGATCGCAGTGCTCTGGATCGTCAACCTTATTGTCAAGTCGATCATACAGTATTTCGGTAAAAAGAGCCTTCGGGCTCAGACGGTTGCCAACATGATCGCGGGTGCTTTTCATTACCTGATCGTGATTATCGGCGTGGTCTGGGGTCTGGCAATCCTCGGTGTCGACGCGACGGCGGTGCTGGCCGGCGTCGGGATCATCGGTTTGATCCTCGGCTTCGGCGCGCAGAGCCTGATCGAGGACATCATCACGGGAGCCTTCATCATCTTTGAGGGCCAGTACGTTATCGGGGATATCATTATTCTGGATGATTTCCGGGGTGTTGTGCGGAACATCGGCGTCCGCACGACGACGATCGAGGATGCCGGCGGCAACTTAAAGATCGTCAACAACTCGGACATCCGCAATTTCCAGAACCGGTCGCGGAACGGATCCATCGCGATCTGCACGGTCGGCGTCGCCTATGATACGGATCTTGCCAGGCTCGATAAGGTCCTGGCGGAAGGGCTGCCGAAGATGTATGAGGCGCACCGGGATCTCTATCTGGCCGTGCCGAGGTTCCTGGGGGTTGAGACGCTGGCTGACAGCGGCGTGAACCTGAGGATCGTGGCGGACGTGAAGGAGGAGAATATCTTTATCGCCCAGAGGCAGCTGAACCGTGATGTCTGGGCGCTCTTTACGGCGAACGGGATCGAGATTCCGTTCCCGCAGGTGGTGGTTCACAGGAACTGACGGCGGCGACGGGACAACGTAAATGGGGACGGTTCTTTTCTCTGCGAAAAGAACCGTCCCCAAATCTGCGAAAAGAACCGTCTCCAAACGCGTTGGTCTGCCCTTTATTTTCCGAAGTTGGCGTCCACGCCGTTCGCCAGGCCCCGGGCGATCGCGCTCTGGCCCGATTCGGAAGCCATATAGAGGTCGTCCTCGCGGTTGCTCATGAAGCCCATCTCGACGATGGAGACCGGCATGGATGCCCAGTTGATCCCGGTCATGTCATCCCCGTCCAGGATCCCGCGGTTCGGGAGACCGGTCGCGGCACATTCGCCCTCGACGAGCAGGCGGGAGAGCCGCTGGGAGTCCGCAATCACGGAGGCAGAGAGATAGCGGTTGGCGTAAGTCGGCTGGTAGGCCATGACGCCCCGGACTAAAGCACTGTCGGAACTGTTTGCATGAATACGAATGAAAATCTCCGCGTGAGCCGCGGCGGCCATCTGTGCGCGCTGTGCGTTCGAGAGGTCGACGTCGTGGGTCGTGCGGGTTGTAGACCGAATAGCCGCGGGCTTCAAGCTCATCTCTGAGTTTTAAGCCGACGGAGAGGTTCAGAACATACTCCTCAAGGCCGGACCAGAGGCCTTCCGTTTCGGAAGTTACCTTTGCCTTCATGACGGAGGAACCGGGCGCGTTGGGCTCAAGGCTGGAATTGCCGTGCCGCTGGTGACCGGGGTCAATCGCGACGATGTGTTTATGAACTGGAGCAGGATCGGCCGCCGGCAGGACCGGAAGAAATGAAAAACTCTGTGCCTTTGCGCCGTTGGCTGTAAACGTCTGGATGTTGGTTCCGTTTTTCGTACCTGCCCCGGCGACATCCAGTACCTTGCCGAGCGCGGAGACAACCGTGAAGCTGCCGTCACCGTGGTCTTCAAAGCGCCATTTCTGGGCAGACGTCTGATTGGGTGTGTAGAGCTGGATATTGGCGCCGCTTCTTACCCTGCCGCCCGCAACATCAAGCGCTTTTTCAGCTTTCGCATTGAGGATCGTATACCAGCCGTCACCCAGATAATCGAGGGAAAACTGCTGGGCGGCCGTCCCGTTGGAACTGTAGAGCTGTACATTGGCTCCGTTTTTGACGGAGCCTCCGGCGACATCGATCACCTTTGTCTCGTCCAGTGCGGAGGTGAACGTGAAAAGTCCGTTCGGAGCGGTTCGTTTTTCATCGACCGCTTCAAATGAAAACCTCTGGGCGGCTGTCCCGTTGGCGGTATAGAGATGAGCGTTGGTCCCGTTTTTCACGCTCGCTCCGGCGATATCAAGGCAGAAACCCGGTGCACAGGCGGGCTCAAGGGTGAAAGTGCCGTCCTCCGCAGGTTTCAGGTTCCAGCGCTGGGCCGCCGTTCCGTTGGCAGTGTACTGACGGACGTTGGTCCCGCTGGATGCGCGCGCGCAGCGGTCATCGCGGGCTGCGTCGGCACCTCCAACGTCTTGACCGGCGCGATGTTCGGCGTTCCGGTGCTCGGCACCCACGCGCACAGCTGGATCATGAGCTTCCCGAATGAAGAGCGAGCTTTTAGAACGCCTGAGTCTTGAGCAGCTGGAAATGCAGTGACAAAAGAGGGAACGGTCTTTCGAAAGGAGGGCGCCGTTCCCTTTTTCTTTTGTTTGAGTCCTGCGTGCGGGATGAAGGAGGAGAGAGGATCCGACGTTTTGCGGAAGGGCGTCTTCTTGCGCTGAGGCAAACAGTATTCTTGACAAGCGGGCACATTTCCCGTACACTCTTTGATGAGAGACTATATCATTTTGTGAAGGAGAATGTTTCATGGACGGGGATCTATCGCCCATATTTATCTCGATTCTGTTTGTTTTGTTCGCGGATTATATAGCGGTTGCCGAGACCGCGCTTGCTTCCTGTTCGAAGGTGAAAATGAAAACCTTATCCGAACATGGGGACAAGCGGGCCAAGGCTGTGTTAGACGCGCTGGATCATTTTGACAGGACGATCAGCACGATCCTGATCTGCACCAATATTGCCCATCTTTCGACAGCGTCGCTTATCACCGTATTTGTCACCCGCCGTTTCGGGCTGTCCGCTGTCACCGTTTCAACCATCCTGACCTCTTTGTTTGTCTTCTTTTTCGCGGAGATGCTGCCGAAGAGCATTGCGAAGAAGTACAGCGATCCCCTGGCGCTGTCTGCCATCGGCCCCCTGACCTTCCTCGATAAGCTGTTCATGCCGGCGTCCGCCGCGCTGTCCGCCATCGGCAGCCTGGCCAGCCGTCTTTCGGAGGGGGATCCGGAGGTTTCCGTGACCGAGGACGAGATCCACGAAATCATCGACGGGCTGACCGAAGAGGGAACTTTGGATTCCGACCGGGGAGATCTCATCTCGTCGGCGCTGGATTTCGGCGAGATCACAGTCGAAAGCGTCCTGACGCCCCGGGTCGACATGGTGGCCATCGATATCGAAGATGATAAGGAGGAGATCCTTTCTTTTATAAAAAATCAAAACCACAGCCGCATCCCGGTCTATGAGGACAGCATCGATAACATTATCGGCGTTCTCCGGATCCGCCGCTATATAAGGGCCTATCTCGAGCAGGGGAAGGATCTGAACATCGTTCGTTTGCTGGATGAACCCTTTTACGTGACGGAGAGCGCCCGGATCCATGAGCTTCTGCCCAGAATGTCCCGGGAGCGGCAGAGCCTTGCCATCGTTACGGATCATTACGGGGGAACCGTCGGCATCGTGACGGTCGAAGATATCCTGGAATCCCTGGTCGGAGACATCTGGGACGAGGAAGACGTCGTGGAGCTTCCGATCGAGCGCCTCGAAAACGGGAGCTATCTGGTGGACGCGGCGGAAACGGTCGGAGACGCCTTCGACGAGATCGGTTTCGAAGGCCCGGATGACGGCGATGAATTTCTGGGCAAACGGCTCGGGGAATGGGTCTACGAGTATTTTCAGGAAGTTCCCCGGGCAAGGGAGCATTTTGATTACCATGGCCTCAGGGTCTATGTGGCGCAGATGGACCACAACCGGATCCGCAAGGTCATGCTTAAGGTCTTGAAGGAAAAGCCGGGAGAAGGGGGGGATGCCTGATGACGACGTATCTGGTGCTTTTCGGGATCATCGTGTGCATTTACCTGTCCAATTTCTTTTCCGGTTCGGAGATGGCCTACTCCTCCTGCAATGAGATGCGCCTTATCGCCGACCGGGAGGCCGGGGATAAGAAGGCTGGCGCCGCGCTTTTCATTTGCCGGCATTTTGACGACGCGCTGGGGGCGATCCTGATCGGAAACAATCTGGTCAACATCGCCTGTTCCTCGCTGGGCTCGGTCGCGGTCATCCTGATTGCGGGGGACGATGCCTACGCCTGGGCGGCGACGGTCATTATTACCGTGGCGGTCATTATTTTCGGGGAGACGATTCCCAAAATCTCGGCCAAGAAAGGAGCCAACAGCCTGGCCAAGCGCCGCGCGTATCCGGTCAGGGGGCTTATGTTCCTGCTCTATCCGCTGGTCAGATTGGTGGTCTTTCTCGTGGGCGTCATCACCCGCTTTCTGCCGGACGCGCCTGAAGCCGAAGCGGGGGAAAAGGTGGAGGAGCTGCAGACGATCATCGAGACGGCGGAGAACGAGTCGGTCCTGGATGAGGACCAGAGCGAGATTGTCCAGGCGGCCATTGATTTTCAGGATGTATCCGCTTCGGAAGCCATGACAGCCCGGGTGGACGTGATGGCGATCGATATAGAGGATTCCTGGGAGGAGATTGTCAGGAACCTGGAGAATTCCCATTTTACCCGTTTCCCGGTCTATGAGGGAAGCATCGATCACGTGATCGGCGTGCTTCATATGAACCGCTTTCTGAAGGCTCTGACGGAGGCGTGCGAGGGAACCGGGGGGCCGTCCTCCCTTCGCGAGTCCCAATGGGAGAATATCGTGGATATCCGCAGCCTTCTTATGGAACCCTGCTATGTGTATAAGACCATGAAGCTTCCGGAGGTTCTGGCTGTTTTCCGGAAGGAGAAGCAGCATCTCGCGATCGTTGTGGACGAGTACGGCGGAACATTGGGGGTCATATCCATGGAGGACGTCCTTGAGGAGGTAGTCGGAGAAATCTGGGACGAAACGGATACCGTGGAAGACGAAGTGGTGAAGAAGGCGGAGGACGTCTATGAGATCGACGGGGATATGCCGATTGCGGATTTCCTGGATCTGATGGGGATCCGGGAGGATGATTTTTCCGGGGAGAGCGAGACCGTCGGAGGCTTTACGGTGGAATCTTTTGGACGTTTCCCCGCAGAAGGTGAAAGTGTGGAGGTTTTTGGGCTCAGGCTGACGGTTACCCGAATGGAAGCTCATCGGGTCGGCAGGGTTCTTGTGAAGAGAATGGAGGCGGAATGAGCGTCGCGGAGTATAGGATTGAAGAAATCCCACGTTTTTTGAAAATGCTGGAAGGGATTTATGACCGGGTCCGGCTGGTAGACCCTTGTGTGTGCAGGGAACTGACCGTTTCGGATGACGGAACGATCCTTTCCGGCTCCGAATGTTTTTCGGTTTGGGGCGCCTGCGGCCGCTGCAGCCGCTGCGTCAGCGAGGAGGCTTTTGAGTGCGGGGAACGGCGCTTTAAGGAGGAGATCCTTGACGGCTCGCTTATGGAGATCGAGTCTGTCCCGATTCGGATCCTTTATGACAAAGGCCCCGCAAGAGAGTGCGTTCTGGAACTTGTGAACAGGCGCAGATCCCTGGAAATGACGGTCGGCTCGATTATCTCCCGCTATATCCTGATTTATGAGATCGATCTCGAGAGGGATTACGCCCGGGCGGTCTTTGAGACCCGGGACGAGGGGACCTTCGGGATGGTCAGGGAGGGGAACTATTCCCTTTTTGTCGAGCATTACAGCCGGGAGCGGATGGAGCCTGAGCTGGCGGAATGGCATATCAGGACCGCCTCCATCCGGAACCTTCGGGAGGAACTGAAGGACAAGGATTCCTTTGGAATATCCTATACAGTCAATTATGGGAAATGGCGCAATGTCGAGTTCCGCGCTTCCGCCCGGCGGGAGGGGCTCCCCGTCAAGGCGCTTCTGTGCTTTAAGAAAGTAGACGACGACCGGGCGGAGGTCTACCGTCTCCGCAGGGAGAAAGAACGCCAGCAGGAGCTTCTTTCGATTGCTCTCGATGAAGCCCGGCAGGCGAGCCTGGCCAAAACGGCTTTCCTTTCCAATATGTCCCACGACATAAGGACGCCGATGAACGCCATACTGGGTTATTCCGCCCTGTCTCTGGATTCGCTGGATAAGCCGGCGCTTCTGAAAGAATACCTTGAAAATATCCGCGTTTCCAGCCGTTCCATGCTCCGCATCGTGAACGACGTCCTGGATGTGGCGAGAATTGAGAGCGGCAGGACCGCATTTAACCGCTCCTCAGTGGCTCTGGAGGATATAGCGGAGGAGCTTCGAACAAAATTTATGCCGGAGATGGAGAAGAAGGAGCAGGAATTCTCCATCTCCATGAAAAATGTCTCCCACAGGATCCTTTTCTGCGACCGCGAACAGTTCGTCAAAACGCTGGGGAACCTTCTGCAGAACGCGGTCTCTTTTACGGACCGGAAGGGGAAGATCAGTCTTTCTGTCGAAGAGAAGGCATGCCGGACGCAAGGATACGGAACCTATATTATTACGTTGACGGATACCGGCTGCGGGATCGCTCCCGAGCTTCTTCCCCATATCTATGAGCCTTTTGTCCGCGGGTCGGATAATACGGACGATTCCGGGAACGGGCTGGGGCTTACGATTGTGAAGAAAATCCTGGATCTGGCGGGAGGCCGGATCGAGGTGGAGAGCCTTGTCGATGAAGGGACGACCGTCCGGGTTTATCTGGACATCCGCTATGTCGCGGGGGCGGAAGCCAGGACGGAGCCGGAGGGCACAAAGCCCGGGACAGGGTCCGGCAGGAAGCTTTCGGGCAGTACTTTCGAGGGCAGAAGATTCCTGGTCGTGGACGACAACCGCCTTAATAACCGGATCCTGATGGAGGTCCTTAAGAGGCTCGGAGCGGAAGCGGACTCGGCGGCCAACGGCCGGGAGGCCCTTATGCGGGTGGAAGAGCATCCCGAAAAAGATTATTACGACGCGCTTCTCATGGATATCCGGATGCCGGTTATGGACGGCATGGCGGCCACCGCGGCGATCCGTGCCCTGCATGACGCCCGGTCCCGGGTGCCGATCATCGGAGTGAGCGCCAATACCATGCAGGAGGACGTCGCAAGAGCCCGCATGGCGGGGATGAACGGCTACCTTGCCAAGCCCATTGAACTGGAGGAGCTGGCCGCGGAACTTGAAAGGGTCCTTGGGCAGGCCAGGCGGAAGAGCCGGGCCTGAAACGCCGGGCTTAAGATGCGGAGCGATTCGCCTGCCGCCTTTATCAAACTTTTCTGTTTTGGACAGAATTTCATTTCCTGAAATGCTTATTTCAGCCGGGAGAAGGAGCCGCAGCTTCTTCTTGATCCGGGAAAAATAGATATCGAGATAACGAAAGAAATGAAATAGAGTGAAGTGAAAAAGCAGCGGATTTGAAATAAAAACTGAAAAGATAGAAAAGGTGATGCAAAAATCCTGCCTTTCTTTAGTCGAAGTTGGCATTTCATTTTTTCATCTCTTCGTTTATAATACAGAGCATGGAAATAAGATTTGATAAAGGAGGCGCAAAATGAAAATCGGGTTTATAGGACTTGGGATCATGGGAAAGCCTATGGCGAAGAATCTTTTGGCGGCGGGTCACGAAGTCGTCGTCTACACCCATAAGCAGGCGACGATTGACGAGCTGGCGGCAGCGGGAGCTGAGGCCGGAACGAGCGGAGCGGATCTTGCTTCCCGCTGCGAGGCGGTTATCACCATGCTTCCGAATTCTCCGAACGTCAGGGATGCGGTTCTGGGCAGGAACGGCGTGCTTGAAGGCGCGAAGGAGGGACTGGTCCTCATTGACATGAGCTCCATTGATCCGGTTGAGAGCCGGAAGATCGCGGAGGAATGTGAGAAAAAGGGCGTTTCGATGCTGGACGCTCCGGTATCCGGCGGCGAGCCGATGGCGATCGCCGGCACGCTCTCCATCATGGCCGGCGGAAGGAAAGAGGATTTCGACAGATTCGAGGACGTCCTCAAAGCCATGGGCAGCTCCGTCGTCTACGTCGGACCGATCGGTTCCGGCAATGTCGCGAAGCTGGCGAACCAGATGATCGTCGCGGTCAATATCGCGGCCTGCGCGGAGGCGTTTACTTTCGCCGCGAAGATGGGCACGGATCCGTCTTTGGTCTTTGAGGCCATCAAGGGCGGTCTGGCGGGTTCGAACGTCATGAACGCCAAGGTTCCGATGATGATTGAAGGCAATTATAAGCCGGGCTTCCGCGTCGCGCTTCATACCAAGGATCTGACCAACGCGCTGAACGCATCTCACGCTATCCATGCGCCGGCTCCTTTTACGGCCCAGGCCATGGAGATCTTCCAGTACCTGAACGCGCATGATTGCGGCGCCGATGACCATGACGCCATGGTGAAATATTATGAAGAACTCTCCGGAACAACGGTCCGGAAGTGATAACAGCGTAACCAAATGATGGAATTGATAGAAAACAAGGAGGAAAAAATGAAGATTGGATTTGTAGGACTCGGTATTATGGGCCGCCCGATGGCAAAGAACCTGGTGAAGGCTGGACATGAGCTGGTGGTTTTTGATTTTGTGCAGGCAGCGGTGGATGATCTTGTCAGCTGCGGCGCGAAGGCGGCGGCCAGCGGCCGCGAAGTCGCGGAGCAGTGCCCGGTCGTCATCACGATGGTCCCGAATTCCCCGCATGTCCGCGCGGCAGTGTTCGGAGAGAACGGCCTTGCGGAAGGAATGAAGGCCGGCGAGTCGGTCCTCATCGATATGAGCTCCATCGACCCGGTAGAGAGCAAGAAGATCGCGGCTGACCTTGAGAAGATCGGCGTCGACATGCTGGACGCCCCGGTATCCGGCGGCGAGCCCAAGGCGATCGACGGCACGCTTTCCATCATGGTCGGCGGCAAGAAGGAGACCTTTGACAAGTACTATGACGTGCTCATGGTCATGGGCGGCTCCGCGGTCTACGTCGGACCGATCGGATCCGGCAACGTCGCGAAGCTCGCGAACCAGATGGTCGTCGCGATCAACATCGCGGCCTGCGCCGAAGCTTTCACATTCGCGGCCAAGATGGGCACGGATCCCGAGCTGGTTTACCAGGCAATCCGCGGCGGCCTCGCAGGCTCCACCGTTATGGACGCCAAGGTTCCGATGATGCTTGCCGGCAACTACAAGCCGGGCTTCCGCATCGCGCTTCACACCAAGGATCTGACCAACGCCCTGAACGCTGCCCATGCGATCAACAGCCCGGCTCCGTTCACCGCCCAGGCTATGGAGATCCTTCAGTTCCTGAACGCGCATGACTGCGGCGCGGATGATCACGACGCGATCGTGAAGTATTACGAAGCGATTTCCGGAACGAGCGTTGTAAAATAATCTACAGGCAAGGTACTCCTGCCTGCCGGAAGGCGGGCAGGATTTTTAAGGAGAGGTACATGAATACAGATTATATCAAGGGCGTTATCGTTCCGATTATTACGGTTATCGATGAAAATGAAAAGATCGACGAGGCGGGGATGCGCCGCCAGGTAGAGTTCGTCATCAAAGGCGGCCTCCACGGCATTCTGGCCTTCGGCTCAAACGGTGAGTTCTATCAGATCGAAGAGGACGAGATGGAGCGGGGACTTGAGATTATGCTGGATCAGGCCGCGGGCCGCGTCCCGGTCTATTTCGGAATCGGCGCCATCAATACCAAAAAATGCATCCGCCTCGCGAAGATGGCGGAAAAGCATAAGGTTGCCGGCATTTCCATCCTCCAGCCCATGTTCTTAAAACCGACGGAGGATGAGCTTTACACCCACTTCAAGTCGATCGCGGACGCGGTTCCGGAGGTCCCGGTTCTCATTTACAACAACCCGGGCCGTACGGGCTACACCTTAAGCGCAGGCCTTGTCGAGCGTCTCGCCCATTTTGTTCCCAATATCGTCGGCATGAAGGATACTTCCGGCGATATGACCCAGACCGAGGAATTCATCCGCAGAAACCGCGACATCGATTTCAAGGTCTTCGGGGGCAAGGATACCCTTCTCTACGTTTCCCTTTGCTGCGGCGCGGTCGGCGGCGTCTGCACGGCCGGCAACTTCATGCCCGAGCTGATCACAGCCGTCTACAACAAGTTCATGGAAGGCGACCTTGAGGGTTCGAAAGAGGCCCAGTTCAAGGTCAACCCGGTCCGCCTCGCGATGGACGCCGCTTCCTTCCCGGTCGCGGCCAAGGATATGGCCAACCTCCGCGGCAATCATATCGGCGTACCGTATCTTCCGAGCAAACCCTCTCATCCGGCCGCTTACGAGAAAGTCAAGAGCGAGATGGAAAAGGCGGGACTTATCTGATCACTGCACAGGGTTTTCATTTTCTTAGATAGAAGAGAGGAAATATAAAAATGGCAAAGAGAACCATCGTAAAAATGGAAGTTTACCCGGTAGCCGGCCATGACTGCATGGAGCTGAACCTTTCCGGCGCCCACGGCCCGTATTTCACCAGAAACGTTGTCATCCTGACGGATTCCGAGGGAAATGAAGGAATCGGCGAAGTTCCGGGCGGCGACAAGATCACGGACGCGCTCGAGGAAGTGAAGTCCATGGTCGAGGGCACTGACCTCGCCCACTACAAGACCACTCTCCGCAAGGTGGAAGCGTACCTGGCCGGCAAGGGAGAGGAGGACGTCCGGGGCAACCAGACCTTTGACCTGCGCACCGGCGTTCACGTCAAGACCGCGATCGAGGCTCCCTGCCTTGACCTGCTCGGCAAAATGCTCGGGGTTCCGGTGGCGGAGCTCCTCGGCGAGGGCCAGCAGAGGGACCGCGTCCGCATGCTCGGCTACCTCTTCTTCGTCGGCGATCCGAACAAGACCGACCTTGAGTACCTGCATGAGCCGGATTCGGACTGCACCTGGTACCGCATCCGCCACGAGGAGGCCATGACTCCGGACAAGATCGTTGAATTCGCGAAGGCGACCAAGGAGAAGTACGGCTTCACAGACTTCAAGCTGAAGGGCGGCGTTCTCCCGGGCGACCAGGAGATGGAGTGCATCAAGGCCATGAAGAAGGAGTTCCCGGATTCAAGGTTCGACCTCGATCCGAACGGCGGCTGGCTCTTAGAGCAGGCTGTTGAGTACGTGAAGGATATGCATGGGATCCTGACTTACTGCGAAGATCCCTGCGGCGCTGAGGGCGTCTACTCGGGGCGCGAGATCGTCTCCGAGTTCCGCCGCCGCACCGGTTTCCCGACCGCGACCAACATGATCGCGACGGACTGGCGCGAAGTCGGCCATGCGCTTGAGAGCCAGGCGGTCGACATCATCCTTGCGGATCCCCACTTCTGGACGATGGCCGGTTCCGTCCGGGTCGCGCAGATGTGCCATGATTTCGGCTACACCTGGGGTTCCCATTCGAACAACCACTTCGACATCTCCCTCGCGATGTTCACCCAGGTCGGCGCGGCGGTTCCGGGCTTCTACAACGCGCTGGACACCCACTGGATCTGGCAGGAAGGCATCGAGCGCCTCACCAAGGAGCCGCTTAAGATCGAAGACAGCTGCGTGACGGTTCCGGCGAAGCCGGGTCTCGGCGTCGAGATCGACCGCGAGCAGCTTGCTAAGGCTCATCAGCTCTACATGGATAAGTGCTACAAGAAGGGCGCGAGAAACGACGCGGTCGGCATGCAGTACCTGATTCCGGGCTGGAAGTTCGATCCGAAGAGACCCTGCCTGGTGCGCTGAGTGAAATACAGGGCTGCCGCATCCTGCTTGCGGCAGCCTTTTCTTCCCTGTGCCTGCTTCGGCGGCCCTGGCGGCCGTTTTGCGCGTTTTTGCCGGGCCGGATGCATTTTGCGGCCTGTCTGCTGCGCTTTTGGAAACGGACGCGCGTTTCCGGCCTTCTTTTGGAAATTTCGAATTTTTTAAAAAAAGTGCTTGCAAAAGAGGAGGGCTTGCAGTATAATACGTTTTGCGCACAGCAATGGGCTATCGCCAAATGGTAAGGCAACGGACTCTGACTCCGTCATTTCAAGGTTCGAATCCTTGTAGCCCAGCTCGAAAGGCTTAAACCAAAGGGTTTAGGCCTTTTTTGTGCGTAAAGAGAGAAGGTGTTCCGTCTGGAGATCATCGAGAAAGCCCTGATAAAACAGGAGGGCGTGACCGAAGCCCTCAAGGCCGCCGATCAGATGGAATGGGTGCGCCGCTGCAATTCGATCCGCAGCCGTGCGTAGGAAGTCATCCTGGCAGAACTTGTATACGCCTAAAGAGAATGCCCGTTACCGGCTTTGATGCTGATAACGGGCATTTTTTCGTTTATTCTTCGTCCATGTCTTCCGCATCGAGCAGTTTTTTCAGGGCTTCGACAGGCGG
>JAILID010000072.1 GCA_024695465.1 Lachnospiraceae bacterium
GACATCTAGGTTCCCCATTCCATTTCTCCCCTTTCCTTATGCGGCGCATACAGCCTGGCGCAGCTCCCGCGCAAGACAACTGTCTCTGCAGCAAACACAAATCCATAAAATCTGTTTTACGGATTCCCCGCGTAAAAAAAAGAACTGCCGCAGCCGCTCCATGTCCGATGATCGTACCCCAAAAACCAATTGCCGGCTTAACCGAAGTTGCCCATCCCCCTCCATTCCTTATGCAGCGCGGGAACGGCTTACCTCAGCTTCCCGAAATCTTTTCCCGAAAGAGAGCCTTCCCATTTCAACATTTTAAAATCACTAAAATGAACATCTATATTGATTTTAACTCCTTCCCAGAATTTTGTCAAGAGAAAAACACGAACTTCTGTTTTAAGTATGGTAAGACTTTTTGGACCCAGCAAAGAGATTTCATTGCCCCCTGCGGGCGGGAAATCACTGTATTGGCGCCAATCTCGCCCATAATACAGTAAAATAAGCGGAACAGCGGGCCGACACCCGTCCTGAACCTGAGAAAATCCTCATCCCGGATATTGCGGGGCGCGATCAGCAGGAAGAAGACGAGCGTGACTGCCGGGATCAGGCGGTCTTCCTCCGTAAAGCCTGAAAGCTGCTCCCCGCCCTTAAGCGGGGCGCCCTGCTTCCACGGCCCTTCCCCCCGCGTCCCCTTACATCGAGAATACCCCGTAGGAAATGAAGGACATGATCGTCGAGGCGATCGCGATCCCCATAAGAACGGCAAGAGAAGCTTTCTTTATGTCGATCTTCAGCAAAGAAGCGGCCAGCGACCCGGTCCAGCCCCCGGTGCCCGGCAGGGGGATCCCGACGAAAAGCGCCAGTCCCCAGAACTCCGCCTTCCGGATGCCGTCCGATTTCGACAGCGCCCGCTTCTCCAGCTTCTCTACCAGCCAGCCGAAAGCCTTCGTCGGCCGGAGCCAATCAAAAATTTTGTTGATAAAGAGCAGGATGAAAGGAATCGGGATGATATTCCCGATCACCGAGAAGAGAATCGCCTGCTCAAGCGGCAGCATGAGAAGCCGCGCGAGCGGGATCCCGCCCCGAAGCTCAATAAGCGGCAGCATCGAGACGATCACCACCAGCATCTGGGGCGGAAGAAAGCCAAGATGAGCCTGTACCCATTCCACAACAACTGTCATAATAACCTCCTGTGATATAAAGCGGCGCGCCGCGGCATATCTATTTTTTTCATTTCACAAAATGCTGATAATCATATGGGCCGCCCCAATCGCCGCCCCAGGAGAAGCCATGCTCCTTAAAGAGGCGGACCGCCAGGTCAGAACCTGTCATCACGTGCGCCCGGTCCGCGGAACGGTTCACCGCGTACTCCTGGGCGCTCGCAGAACCGCTGACCAGCCTCCCGTCCGCATAGACATACACGTAGGGGTTCTCGAAGGGATTCAGGTCGACCGCCATCCCAAACGCGTGCCGCGAGAGATTGTCCGCATCGGACGCCTTGCGGTAATTAAAGCAGCTCGTGTTGTCCGCGAGGACCGAAGCGCTGTCGGCCGCAACGCCGTCACCGGTCCAGTAGCGGTCGACAAGATACATCGAGTTGATCTGATAGCGGCTCTTGAAGAGATTGAAAAAGATGTCAATGATATCCGCCGCAATCGCCTGGTTGGTGATCATCTCCCCGACCTGCACCTGGCCCTTGAAGTTGTAATGAAGCATCTTGAGATAGCGCAGCCGGGAAAGGGAAATATCGTTGTTTTCCCGGTAGGACTTCCCGATGATCCGATTATAGACCTCATCGCCGGCATGGATCTCATAGATTTTAAAATAGGAAGCCGGGTTCTTCCAGTCTATTGATTTTTCAGAAAGCACCGTCCCGGCGGGTTTTGACAGAACAGCCGAAGCGTCATAAATCGTTTCCGCGGCATTGACCGGTAAAAATGAAAAGCTCTGGGCCTTTGTCCCGTTCGCTGTGTAAGTGCGGATGTTCGTCCCGTTCCGCGCGCTTCCCCCTGCAATATCCAGCGCCTTGCCGAGCGCCGAAAGAATGACAAAGCTGCCGTCGCCGTTGTCTTGAAAACGCCATCTTTGAGCCCTCGTCTTATTGGAGGCATAGAGCTGTATATTCGCGCAGTCGGCCTGGGAGCCTCCCCTGACGTCAAGCGCTTTCTCCGCCTTCACATTGAGGATCGTATACCAGCCCCCGCCCAGGTATTCCAGCGTAAACTGCTGGGCTGCCGTAGTGTTCGAGCTGTAAAGCTGGATGTTGGCTCCGTTCCCCGTTTTTCCTCCCGCGACGTCGATCACTTTCGAAGCGTCAAGGGCCGAAAGAAACGTGAAACAGCCGTCCGGCGCGATCCGCCCTCCGTCGACCATTTCAAATGAAAAGCGCTGCGCAGCCGTTCCGTTCGACTTATAAATCTGAAGATTCGCCCCGTTCCTGCGGCTGCCTCCGGAAACGTCCAAACTGAAGCCCGGAGCGCAGGCCGGCGAGATACTGTAGGTTCCGTCTCCCGCCGCCGCAAGCGACCAGCGCTGCGCGGAAGTTCCGTTCGGCGCATACTGCCGGACATTGTTTCCGTTGGCGGCAGCCGCGTTTTGAACGTCCAGCGCAAGAGCGGAACAGACCGGAGATATCTCATAGGAGCCGTCCCTGAGCCGGGTCAGGGTGAACTGCTGGGCCGCCGATCCGTTCAACGCATACAGCTGCAGATTGCCCCCGCTCTTTTTAGACGCTCCAGAGATATCGAGCGCCCTATCCTCCCCCAGCGCGGACCTTATGACATAGGTCCCCGAGGCGAGCATCCCGTCGGCAGAAACGGTCTGAGCGGCTCTGAAGCCAAAGAATACGAGCATTACGGCGATTATCAAAACAAATTTTCCCTTCATAAGTCCCCTCTCGAAAAATCGACGGCGCCGAACCGAAAACAACGCTTCCGTCCCTCGCGGCGGGACAAAAGCGTTTATTCCAAACTTCATCAAGCTTCCCGGCGGCAGCACTCCTCAAGGGCCGCAAAGAGCCTGTCCATCTCTTCATCGGTCCCGATCGTGATCCTAAGATAATTGCTGATCCGCGGCTTGTTGAACCAGCGCACAAAGATGTGCTTCTCTCTCAAATAATCGAAAATCTTCTTCGCCGGCACCATGGGGTGCGTCACGAAGACAAAATTGGAGCTCGACGGCTCGAAAATGAACCCCAGCTCGGCAAAGCGCCTCTCACTCTCCTCCCGGGTCCGCATGATCTTTCCGCAGTTCTCCCGGAAATGCTCCGCATCCGAGACCTCCGCCGCGCCTAAGATGAGCGCCGGCCGGTTCATCGTGTAGGAGTTGAAGCTGTATTTCACGTCGTTTAAGTACTTGATGAGCTTTTCATTTCCCATCGCGAAGCCGACCCGAAGGCCCGCCATGCTCCTCGACTTCGAGAAGGTCTGGGCGATCACCAGGTTGTCGTACTTATGGATGAGCGGCAGCGCGGATACACCGCCGAAATCGATATAGGCCTCGTCCACGATCACCACCGAATCCGGGTTCGCTGCGGCGATCTCCTCGATGTCGGAGAGCGGGAGCAGCGCGCCGGTCGGCGCGTTCGGGTTCGGGAACACGATGCCGCCGTTGGGCCGCTTGTAGTCCGCCGGGACGATCTTAAAATGCTCATCGAGCGGGACCGTCTCGTAGGGGATCCTAAGGAGCTCCGCCCAGACGTCGTAGAAGCTGTAGGTGATGTCCGGGAAAAGGACAGGCTTCTCACTGTTAAAGAAGGTCATAAAGAGCATCGCGAGCACGTCGTCGGAGCCCACCCCGACGAAGACCTCGCTCTCGGAAAGCCCGTAGGCCTTTGCGACCGCGGAGACCAGCATCTCCGCCTTCGGGTCCGGGTAGAGCCGGAGATCGTTTACGGAGAGATCCTTAAGGGCCTCCGCGACCCGCGGCGAGGGCGGATAAGGGTTTTCATTGGTATTTAATTTGACGATGTCCGCAACGCGGGGCTGCTCGCCCGGCGTATAGGGGACAACCTTGCGGACATTATTCTCCCAGCCCATATTCTTTCGCGATCTCCATAAAGCCCGGAAGGGCGTTTCTGACCGTCTCATGAGAGACACAATAAGCGATGCGGACCCAGCCGGCGCAGCCGAAGGAGGAACCCGGCACGATCAGGATCCGACGTTCCTTCGCCTTCGCGGCGAAGGCTTTCTCGTCCGCTTCCGGGGATTTCAGCCAGAGGTAGAAGGCTCCCCGGGGCTCGACGAAGGTGTAACCGGCCTTCTTAAGGCCCTCCGTGAGCATCCTGCGGTTCTCGTCATAGTAGGCGACGTCCGTCTTCGCGGCCACGCACTTTGCCGCGACTCTCTGCATGAGGGACGGGGCGTTGACGAAGCCGAGGATGCGGTTCGCGGTGTTGGCCGCCGCGGTCACGTCCTCGAAATCATCGATCTCCGAAGGCATGACGAGGAAGCCGATGCGCTCGCCCGGGAGCGAGAGGGACTTCGAGTAGGAGTAGCCGACGACGGTATTTCTGTAAATGGAAGGGATCCAGGCGACCTCAGTGTCCCCGAAGACGATCTCCCGGTAGGGCTCGTCGGAGAAGAGGTAGATCGAGGTGCCGAATTCCTGCTCCTTCTTTTCAAGGAGAGCCGCCAGTTCCTCAAGGCACTCTTTCGAGTAGACCGCGCCGGTCGGGTTGTTCGGGGAGTTCACGATCACGATCTTCGTGAGCGGTGTGAGCAGGCCCTCGAGAGCCTCAACGTCCGGCTCAAAGCTGACCGGGTCCGACGGAGCCTCGATCAGCTTCCCGTCGTAGTTGGCCGTGTAGGAGCGGTATTCGCCGAAATAAGGCGTGAAGGTCACGACCTCGTCGCCCGGGTTCAGGATGGTCTTGAAAAAAACATTCATGCCGCCCGCCGCGCCTACGGTCATGAGCAGGTTCCCGGCTGCATAGTTGGTGCCGTAGAGCCCGTTTAAGTGGGCCGCGATCGTCTCCCGGACGTCCTCGTAGCCGGAGTTGTTCATGTAGCCGTGGACGAGGACCGGGTCTTCATTTTCCACAACGTCGAGGATCGCCTGCTTCACCTCCGCCGGTGCCGCCACGTTCGGGTTGCCGAGGCTGAAATCATAGACATGATCCCTGCCGTAAATGGCGGCCATCTTCTTGCCTTCCTCGAACATCGCCCGGATCGCGGAGCTGTTCTTCACGTAGCCTTTCATTTTTTCGGAAATCATAATAATACCTCCCGCGGGGCCTCCCGCCCCGCCTTATGTAAACCAAGCCGGTTTTATTCCACAGCCAGCTTTCTGAAATTCTTCTTGCCGCGGCGGAGAACGACGTCCCCCTTCGCAATCTCATCCTTCGCGATCTTCGCGAAGACGTCTGTAACCTTGCTGTCGCCGATGCTGACGCCGTTCTGCTGGATCGCGCGGCGGGCCTCGCCGTTGGAACCGCACAGGCCGGCCATAACGAGGGCCTTGATGACGCCGATCTCGTCGTTCTCGAAATCGTCATCGTGGAGCACGGTCGTCGGGATCTCCGCGTCCGCGCCGCCCGCAAAGAGAGCCTTCGCGGCCGCCTGGGCTTTCTCAGCCTCCTCCTTGCCGTGGACCAGCGCGGTCAGCTCGTAAGCCAGGATCTCCTTGGCTTTGTTGAGCTCGGCGCCCTCCCATTTATCCATCTCATCGATCTGCTCCAGCGGCAGGAAGGTCAGCATGCGGATGCATTTGAGGACGTCCGAATCGCCGACGTTGCGCCAGTACTGATAGAACTCGTAGGGCGTGGTCTTCTTCGGATCGAGCCAGACGGCCCCCGAAGCGGTCTTGCCCATCTTCTTGCCCTCGGAATTGAGGAGCAGGGTCATCGTCATCGCGTGCGCGTCCTTGCCGAGCTTTCTTCTGATGAGTTCGGTGCCGGCCAGCATGTTGGACCACTGGTCGTCGCCGCCGAACTCGAAGTTGCAGCCGTAATCCTGGTAGAGTCTCAGGAAATCGTAAGCCTGCATCAGCATGTAGTTGAATTCAAGGAAGGTGAGGCCCTTCTCCATGCGCTGCTTGTAGCACTCCGCGCGCAGCATGTTGTTGACGGAGAAGCAGGAGCCGACCTCGCGGAGGAACTCGACGTAGTTGAGGTCTAAAAGCCAGTCCGCGTTGTTGACCATGAGGGCCTTGCCCTCGGAGAAATCGATAAAGCGGCTCATCTGCACCTTGAAGCAGTCGATATTGTGCTGGATCGTCTCCTTGGTGAGGACCTTTCTAAGGTCCGTGCGCCCGGACGGATCGCCAATCATGCCGGTGCCGCCGCCCAAAAGCGCGATCGGCTTGTTGCCGGCCATCTGCAGTCTCTTCATGAGGCAGAGCGCCATGAAATGGCCGACGTGCAGGCTGTCCGCGGTCGGGTCAAACCCGATGTAGAAAACCGCCTTCCCGTTGTTCAGCATTTCCCTGACCTGCTCCTCGTCCGTCACCTGGGCGATGAGGCCTCGCGCCTTCAGTTCTTCATAGATACCCATTTTTTTCTCCTTTATTCTTTCTCAACCGACTTCATAAGGGCATCCGGCACTGCCGGGCCACGGTCACATATCGTATTCGTGTCTTGGCACAGTATAAACCGATTGGGAAATGAAAGTCAAGGGGAAGTATCGGCTCCCCCTTGACGCGTTTTAACAGGCTTATTCTTCCATATAGGCGAAAGGCTCTTTTTCCGATAAGAAGCGCTCGATATGATAAGCGCAGGGCGCCGCGACGCGCTCCTCCATTAAGATCCGCCTCACTTCCTCCCGGTCCGCCAGAAGAGGGATGATCTCCTCCGTCGCCTCGAGGTAATCCGTCGAGAGTTCCCCGTCGATGCAGCCGTAGACCATGGCGCAGCACTCGTCGGTCATGCCGATGGTCGTGTAGCGGGGCCGTTCATACATCGGATCCACCTTGATGGGCGTAAAATGAAGCCCCGTCTCCTCGTGGACCTCCCTCGCCGCGGCCGTCCGGTAATCCTCCCCGGGATCGATGAGGCCCGCCGGCAGCTCATAGACAAAATCGTCGATGGGATAGCGGTACTGCCTGACCAGCAGCACCTTCTCCCTGTCCGCGGTCACCGCATAGATGATCACCCCGTCCGGCTTCACCGTATGCCGCATGCATTCGATTTCCTCCGGCTTATCCGCCCGGGAGGCGACGAAATAGCGCCCCTCCTTGCCGTTCTTCCGGACGGTCTTCAGCTCATACATATTTAAGAAAGGGTTGCGCGTCTGCTGCACAATTTCCCTGATCTCCGCCATTTTCAGCCTCCTCAAAGCTCCCGTATCAATCTTCCGTAGAAGCGCACGCAGGTAAACAGGTTCTCAACCGAGATGGATTCGTCGGCCCCGTGGACCGTTTTCCGCTCCGCCGCCGTCATCTCCATCGGGGTGAATTTGTAGATATGGTCCGATATCTCCGAATAAAAACGGGAATCTGTCCCGCCGTTCAGCATGTAGGGGCCGAAGGCCGCGTCCGGCCAGGTTCTCTTTACGACCCGCCGAAGCAGCTGCCATTCCCCGCACGCGGTATCCGAGATCGGGGTCGGATCCGTCCCGTCGATGAGGTCCACCGTGACGGCCGGATCCGCGACGACCTTCTTCAGGTAGTTCAGCGCGCCCTCCTTCGTCTCTCCCGGCAGGATCCGCACGTTGACCCCCATTGCGGCCTTGTCCGGCAGCACGTTGAAGGCGGAACGCCCCTCGAAGATCACAAGCGCCGCGGTCGACCGGACCATCGCGTTGAAGGTCGGCCCCAGACGCGGCGCAAGAAGCTTCACGCCCGGCTCAAAAAGTCCGATATGGGAAAAAGCAAAGCGCTCGTAAACGGGCAGCTCCGGGGCAAGCTCCCTGAACATCTTTTTGACCGGCTCCGAAAGCCTCGCCGGAAACGGATGCTTCTCGATTCGGACCGCCGCCCGGGCCAGCTGCCCGATGGCGGTGTGCCTGGGCGGCGTCGCGGCGTGGCCTCCGGCCGCCCGGACCGATAACATGTAATTCGCGGTTCCCTTCTCGGCAATGCCGACCATCGCGGCCTTCTTTTTGAGGCCCGGAAGCCCTTCGGGGATCACCGCGCCGCCCTCGTCGAGGACAAAGGCAGGCCGGATGTTTTCATTTTTCAAATACTCCGCGATCGCGCCGCAGGTCCCGCCGTGCGTCTCCTCCTCGCCCCCGAAGGAGAGGTAAAGGTCGTTCTTCGGGATCCAGCCCTCGGAAAGCGCCTGGTCAACCGCCGCCGCGATGGAAAAGAGCGTCCCCTTGGTATCCAGGGTCCCGCGGCCATAAACCCGGCCCCCGGAAAGCTCCGCCCCGAAGGGGTCATGCGTCCAGCCCTCCTGATCGGCCGGGACCACGTCGTAGTGGGCCATGAGAACCGAAGGCTTCCGGTCCGACCGGCCTTTTACGCGAAAGAGCATCCCGTTATAACCCAGTTCCCGGTATTCCGCCGCCTCCGCAAGATAGGGGAAACGCTCCGCTATAAGCGCCCGGAACGCGGCAAATTCCGCCGCGTCCGCCTGACTCATATCTTCAAAGGATACCGTCTTCTTCCGGATCATCTCCCGGAAGATCGTCAGCAGTTCCTTCTTCTTACGCTTCATTCCGTTTTCAGCCTCCGTTTCTCATCTTATCCGAGAGGGCGGCGTAGAGAGCCGCGTCGGTCAGGTTCTTGTAGGGCGACACGTAGAAGACGCCCAGAAGGCCCGCGGTGAAAAGCGTGAGGATCCACCAGCCCAGAAAGCTGAGATCCAGCCAGAAGGCGTTCATCTTTTCCCCCTGCATCATCTGCCGGGATCTCGCGAAGGCCTCCTCCATGGGCATATCCGGATAATCCGCCAGCAGATAGTCCACCATGCGGTACTCGTAAGCCTTTACGATGCCGGGGACAATGAGGAGCAGGGTCCAGAGGGTGATGAAGAGGCTCTCGAAGAATTTGATCTTGACCACGTTCCAGTAATTCGGGCTGAAGCCGGCCTGGAGAAAGGTCAGGTCCACCGGGCTGTAGAGATCCTCGACGAAGAAGCGCCTGCAGCCGATCTGCAGCGGATTCAGGAGGAAGACGCGGAGAAGGGTGGCGATGAAACCCGCTCCTCCCAGACCTCCGAGGACCGTGATGATGACCGTGATATCGAAGCCCGAATTCCTGACGGACTCCTGAACCGTATCCGCCGTGCCGGCGGCTTCCGGAAGTGTAAGAAGCATGATGATGCTGACCAGCACCGCGTTCCAGTAGGAACCCCGAAGAGAAACCTTTCCCATTTCCTTCAGCTTTGAAATACTCCAATTCATATCTGTTACCCCCTTAGCTTTCATGATGTTTTTTAAAGAGATCGCCCGCTTTTACGTCGACGGCTTCCGTGCCGGTCTTCGAGAAGCGGATCCGCTGGGCTCCGAAGACTCCGTAATAACCGGACATGCTGTAGGCGATCGCGATTGATACCGCGTAATAGCCCATCCCTTCCGGTCCGAAAAGCTCCAGCGCGATGAGCAGCGAGCAGATCGGGCTGTTCGTAATCGCGCAGAAGACCCCGCACATGCCGGCGGCGCAGCACACATCCGCCGGCAGGGACAGGAAGCCGGAGAGAAGACAGCCCAGGGAAGCCCCGATCACAAAGGACGGGACGATCTCGCCCCCTTTAAAACCGGCCTCCAGCGTAAAGCAGGTAAAAAGAATCTTGAGAAGGAAGGCGTAAGGCGCCGCGTTTCCCGCAAAAGAATCATGGATCAGCTGGGAGCTGAGGCCGCAATAATCCTGGGTCCCCAGCGCGCATGCCAGCGCCGCCACCAGAGCGCCCCCGGCCATGACCCGGATATAAGGCCGGCCCTTGAACCAGCGGTCAAAATAGCTGTCGGTTATGTGAAGCGCGTTGATAAAGAGAACAGCCGCGAGAGCCGAGCCGATCCCGAGGACCAGGGCTTTCAGCATAGCCGTCGAGTAGAGCGAGGGAACCGCCGCCACCGCGTAGGGCGCCGCGAGGTGGGCCGTTCCGAGTTTTACCGCCACCGCGTGGGCCGTGAAGGAGGCGAGCACGCAGGGAACCAGCGCCGGGTAAAACATCTCACCCACCGTCACAAACTCCAGCGGCAGGACAGAGGCGGCCAGCGGGGTCCCGAAAAGGGCCGCGAAGGCAGCGCTCATGCCGGCCATGAGGAGCAGCTTCTTATCCCTCTCATTGAGATGAAGAAGGCCGGCACCCACCGCGGCCGCGCTTCCCCCCAACTGGAGGGCCGCGCCTTCCCGTCCGGTCGAACCGCCGAACGCATGGGTCAGGACCGTAGCCGTAAGGACCAGGATCCCCTGTTCATAGGGCATGGGCGCATCCTCCCGCACCGCTTCGATCACCATATTGGTGCCGTGATCCGTCTCATGACCGGCCGCCCTGTACAGAAATACGATCAGGCAGCCCGCCGCCGGAAGAAGCAGCAGCATCCACATATGCGCAAGGCGGAACTCCGTGACGATCGCTATGAGCGACGCGAAGCCGCTCATGATAAGGCCGGCCACGACGCCTGCGGCAGCGGAGAGGGCGACCCACTTAACAAGCGAAAACGCCGCTTTTTTCATGCTTTCAATCGTTTCCTTTCCAGGAAAATCCACCATTTTTCCCCCCTTTCCTCCCGAAACGCATAAGAATGTTTTTATTTTACCCCCGAAAGAGCCTAAAGTAAAGGAAGATCAGGCAATCTTTTCTTGCCATTTTTCCCCCCAGAGGGTATAGTAAAGGGGTGTAACTTCGTCAACAGCCCTAACTAAGAGGATACGAACATGAAAACGCCTTATCTTTGCACGTTCTTCCTTGCGGCATTCCTCCTTTTTACCGGATGCGGAGCCGAGGGAAACACGAATTCAGACACCAGTTCAAACGTCGAAGATTCAGCCGCCGCAGCCGAATCCCAATCTACCTACTCGATTCCCCTGATCACCGCCGATGAAAAGACGATCGCGGAATACGAAACGCCTCCGAACAAAGAAGATCCGGTTCCGGTCTCTCCGGAGAATTACAACGAACTCGGCGCGGACGCTTTCGTCGTGCTCGCCCAGTATAAAGGGCTGCCCCAGATTTATCCGGAAGAAGCCGTCATCACCAAGGGAGTCATCGTCAACATCGACTTCTCGGGCGTGATCCAGGGAGAAGCGGAGCCCCGGGAAGGCATGGCCGGCAAAGGCTATGAGCTGAAGGTCGGCAGCGACAGTTTCCTTCCCGGCTTTGACGACAACCTTCTGGGGAAAATGAAAAACCAGACCGCCGTCTTCGACCTTGCCTATCCTCCGGATTACGGCGTCCCCGAACTCGCCGGCCTCACTGCCACCTGGACCATCGTCATCAACCTGCTCAAGACCAATTCCGATGAAGTCTTCGACACGGTCGTCACCTCTTCACATGTCACCTCCTATCCGAACGATCTCTACAACGCGATCGAGACCATGAGCGTCTTTGACACGGATTATCTCCGCAAATCCTACTGCAGGCGCTGGCTCATCTCAAAAGCCATTCTGGATAAAGAGAACATCAGCGCGGAGAATCCTTCTTATCAGGCCATCGAGCAATCCATTCTCGTCTCCATGGGGAACTACGAGACGGAGGAGGCCGCCGTCGCGGACGGTTATTCCGCGGATCTCATTCATTACTACGTCGAGCACTATCTCGCCTGCCAGGTGATAAACGACAACTTTATCAAATAGGATTTTTTAAAAGACGGTTTCCGCCGGCATATCCTTGTGTCAGCGGGAACCGTCTTTTTGCGTTCGCTTTTCATTTTCATAGGACACGATGAGATCCACCACCCGGTCGTAACTTTTCGTGCCGTCAGCCTGGCCGTGGGCCTTCAGATAGCTGTCGTTAAAGCTCTCCGCCGCCTCCGAGGCCCTGCCCTCCATACGCTTCCAAAACTCCGTATTGGCGTCAAGATCTGCGTTCACCTCCGGGGCCAAAGTCGCGGCGATCCCGCGCCAGAGCTCCCGGTCCCTCCGGTAAAGCTCATTTCCGCAATAGATCCAGCCCAGAAGCGCCCCGCTGTAGTGAATATCCGCATCGTCGGCGTTCATGCAGTTCAGGTAAGCCGCGAAATTCGCCTCGTTCTCCATCAGGATTCCTTTCAGGTGGGAAAGCTCGTGGCTCATGGTAAACGGAATATTGTAGGGCAGCATCTCCCTGTTGTAGTTCGCCTCAATCGTATAGGCCGAATAGATTCCCGACATATTGACGAGACTCATCAGGCGTGATACCGCGATGGGCTTGGGCCGCGGATACCAGCCTGAAAGCTCCGGATAGAGCTCTCCCAGCTCTTCCATGGCCCCGGCGGTCCGGGCTCCCGCCCGCCCGCCCAGCTGCATGATCCCGTTCTCATCCCTTTGAACCAGCGCGCCGTAACGGTTCGCTTCTTCCGCCAGCATCCGGGCGGTTTCCGCCAGATCCTCTGTCGAATACTCCCCGTTTCCGATCCCGTGAAAGGAAGAGAAAGGGGTCCGATAAAAGTAGACGTCCTCATTGGCCTCAAAGAGAAAAAATACGACGGCAATAAGGAGAAGCCAGGCGCCGAACGCCTGCGGAAAGTTTTTCCGCGCCCGGGCGCTGACCGCAAGTAAAATCAGCCGGAAGAGCAAAAGGAGCAGGAGAGCGTAGATGGAAAACTCGACAAAGGAAAAGGGGAAAATGGAAAAAAGCCTTCCGAGTGAATTCACCCAGAAGGCGTTTGTCATCGCCGCATAGGCGTCCGCAAAGCCCGGAATGAGCCGGGCGCCGGCGCGAAGGAACAAAGCCAAAAGCGCAAGGCCGGCAGCCGGTAAAAAACTGCGTTTAAAACTCATCATCATCATCATAGTCGTCATAATCGCCGAAAAAATCGACTTCGTCTTCAAACTCATCGGCGTCGTAATCATCGTAATCCCGGATATTCACGGTCTGAGGCTCCGCCTCCTCATAGGCGCCGACGTCCTCGCGGATCCGGCCGATCAGGGTATTTCCTCCCTTTTTCAAGCCGGCATTCCGATTCTCCTCCTCGTCAAATTCCAGACCCTCACCGTATCTTTTCGCCGAGAAAAGAGATTTGAAGCCGCTGAGCATCCGGTCCCATACGCCTTCCTCCGGCCCGATATCCTCCGAAGCGATCCGCTCTGTACGGCGCATTCTCCGCTGGACAGCTTCCGCCTCCTCTTCCGCCTCCAGTTCTTCCAGATCCTCAAGGCCCAGAATGCGTTCCGGCCCGGCCGGTTTCTGCTTTTCCCTGGGCTTATCATCCAGAAAGCGAAAGGTTCTTTTTGCCGCCGCTTCTTTCGGGGGTTCCGGCCCCATATCGGGCAGGCCGATTTCTTCGCTGTCCTCTCCGAACATGTATTTCCGGAATTCCTCGCCGCTCTCAAAATCCCAGCTTACGGTTTTGACAGCCTTTTTCGAAGATTCTTCCGCAGGCGTTTCATCCGGTATTTCCGAAAGGGCCGGCTTCTCCGGATTCTTTTCTCCAGAAGCTTTTCGGTCTTTCTCAGCTTCCCTGCCGCTCTTTCCGCCAAATGAATCAGCTTGTAGATTGTTCCCGCCGCGGCTGAGCGGTCCGAAAGATACGCCAGCCCCTTGTCCGCCGCTTTGGGCAGAAGCTTTCTCACGATCTTCTTTTTCGAAAGTCCTGTTCCCGGCGTTTTCATTGCCCGGCACCTCCTCTTCCGGAATCCCTGCGGCGGACTGTGCGTCCGGCAGATCCCCGTCCTGCATCATTTCGCGCACGGAAGCCGCCAGCGCGGCCGTATCAAGAAACGCATCCAGCTGCTCTTCCTGTTTCTGAGAGATCCCTGCCGCGGACGCTGCCGGCTCTTCCTCTTTCCGGTCTTCTTTTAAAAGCGTTTGATCTTCTTTAAAGGGGGCTTCTTTCCGCGGTTCAGCAGGCTTCTTTTTTGGAGCCTCCTCCTTCGGAAGCTCTGCTGTCCCGCCGGTCTTTGGAACTTCCGCCTTTTCCGACCCGGAATCTCCAGGCTGAATCTCCGAAGAATCTTTTGACGGCAGGACCGTCTCCGAGGAGATCGTAACCTTTTTCACCAGACCGGCCTCAGGCTGCTCCGCAAGCACGGCGCCAAGCAGCTTGGGGCCGATCTCCTCCTCAAGCGTTAAGGGCTCCGGAGCCATTTTATCGCCGATCGGCTTCAGCATGGAGACAAAGAAAACTCTTGCCTTTTCCCCCTTCCCTTCCTCAGTCAGGATACTCCGCATTTCTCTGAAAAAACGGCAGAAGGAAGGAACCCCGCACATCCCGGTCAATTCCCTGACCCGGTCCGAAAATTCCTTCCGGGATTCCCCGATTCCGATGAATTCAATTTTCTTCCCCGCCAGAGCGCTGGCGTGTTCGAAAAGAAAATCCTCCACCTCTCCGGGCAGCTTTTCATTTTCATACAGGAAAACAAGAAAAATCTCGCTGAAAACAGATAGATCCGGACGGCTCGACAAAGAGGCCAGAGCATCCGCCCCGACTCTCTCCTTCATATAGGCCGCATAGGAGAAAATCCGTTCTCCCGTATCCGCATACAACACCAGCGTCTCAGACATATACCCGTCTCCTCAGACGTTCTTCCTCCGCAATATTTTGCCGGTAGAATTACGTTCAAATGGTTGATTTCTCAATGATAATTTCTGAATCTTTCTGTAAGCCGGCTCACCCTGCCCGATTCTTTCGATCAGAGCCTTGAAATAGCTTTCCGGCAGATTCGCTTCCGCTTCCGGATAAATCTCGGCCGCGAGAACTCCGTCCGCATCGAAGACGAGCGCCTCGGCGACGGCCGGATCCGCCAGCAGCTTTTCTTCCAGCTCCTCCGGGGAAATGTTCTCGCCGTTCGAAGTGATAATCAGGTTCTTCGTTCTTCCCGTCACGAAGAGATAATGATCCTCGATCCGGCCGAGATCTCCGGTATGGAACCATCCTCCGGACAACGCCTTTTCCGTCTCCTCCGGATTCTTGTAGTAACCCAGCATAACGTTGTCGCCCCTTGCGAGGATCTCGCCGTCGTCAGCGATCTTCACCTCGCAGCCAAACAGAACCGGACCAACCGAACCATCGCGCATATCCTCGTTGCGGTTGACCGCCAGAACGGGCGAACATTCGGTGATCCCGTAGCCGTTCAGGATCTCAAGGCCAAACATGCGGAACATCTTCACATAGGAAACCGACAGCGGCGCTCCTCCGCAGATGATGTAGCGTAGGCTGCCCCCGGTAAAAGCGCGCACCGCTTCCGGACTGATATTTCCTCCGGCCTTCCTGCCCATTCCCCGGAACATCTTCGCGAAGGATTCGATCACCATGGGAACGACGAAGAGGCACTCCGGCTTCGCGATCTGAAAATCTCTCGCGATATTCCGAATCTGGCGGCAGATATAGCAGGGATAGCCGTAGTTGAATACCATGAGAGCGCCTACCACCAGCCCGAACATATGATGGAAAGGCAGAACCGACATTCCGACGCCCTCAAGGACAAAATTCGCGCAGGCCTGATTGATGTTTGCGGCGATATTCCGCTGGCTCAGCATGACGCCCTTGGGGATTCCGGTCGTCCCTGAAGTATAAACCAGCGCGCACATGGTATCCGGATCCAGCTTTCTTTCCTCGTAGCTCAGATCACCCGCTTCAAGGAGCGCCCTGCCTTCTTCGGCAATCCGCCCCATTTCTTCCATGGGAAACGCGGAAAAACCGGCAATTTCCTTTTCAAATGCCGGAATCAGCGGGGCAAACTCCCGGGAATAGACGAGCTTCCTGGCCTCCCCCATCTGCATGATGGAAATAAGATTCTCAAGCGGCTGTCTGGCGTCCAGAGGGACCGCGACATTTCCCGTCGTCGTAACCGCGAAAAAACCGGCGATCCACTCATAGGAGTTGCTGCCAAGTATCGCGATATGTTCCCTCCCGCTGCCGTTCTTAAGGAGCCAGGTGCCCAGCCCCCTCACATCCTCACGGAAAGTCCGGTAGGAAACCTTTTTCGTCTCCCCTCCGTCCGCCGTATAAAAGAATGCGGTTTCATCCGGCGCCGAATCCGCCCGCAGATTCATCAGATGGCGCAGATCCCTGATTTGTTCCAGTTCATATGGCGGGTATGCCTTCATTCTCTGTTGTTCTCCAAGTATTCTTCAATGTCTCCAACTGTCCTGAATTCCATAATCTGCTCATCCGGAATGTGCACGCCGTACTGATCCTCAACATCGCTCACAATCGTGAGTACGTCAAAAGAGTTGAGTTCCAGATCCTCGATCAGAGACGTATCCTCGTTGATCTGTTCCGGCGGAAAGTCCGTATAGGGTTCCAATACATCGATAATTTCCTGAAGCATAAATAAACCTCCCTTATTATTTTATAACGATTACAGGAAGCTCAGAGCGGCGCGTCCGCATGAAGCCCGTACTCCCCTGTCCTGTCTCCTATAAAATATAGATGCTTAGCGCCATCTGTCAAGTCTAAATAAGTAAGAAAATGAAAAAAATCACTCTTCGACAGTAATACCGTTATCGGCGGCCCATTTTCTGGCTATCCAGCTGAATTCTGAGAGGCGGTACTGCTTCCAATCCTCAAGGAGTCCTTCCTTTTCCAGAAGCTCCTCAAAAGCCTGATAAGGACTTCTGCCCTCGAGAGAGTCAAGAAGCGCGTCCTTAAAGCTGCTCTCCGGAAAGTTCTCGGCGTAGGTATCCATCATCCCCAGCTCGTCGATCTCATATTCGCCCGGGAGATCGATATAGGCGTCAGGATTCTTCCGTATGTCTCTTTCCAGCGCGTCGCTGCGGCCAAATCCGAAGACCTTATCGCTCAGCATGACGATCTCTCCCGTTTTCAGATGATAGAGAAAGTGGACCCCGATTCCCGTATAGTTCATCGCGTCCAGCAGATCCATCAGCTTAACCTTCATAATTCCTCCGCGGCGGGTTCTCTTCCGAACCCCCGTCTTTCTTCTCCTCAACCGGCCAGAGGGTACGGTTTCTGCCTTCCCCCGCATTGTAAGAATACGTTTCAGGACGATCTCCCGTCCCGGCTTTCCGCTCCGCCTTTTCCGCTTTCCGCCGGGCCCTGGATTTTCTCGTCGAGACGAAGACGACGGCAATCACGACGCCCGCGGCCGCCGCGAACGGAAGAATGTAGATGAGAAGATAGAGGACGCCTTCCAGGACATCCAGGAAATTCTCCCAGGAATCTCCGATCGTCTCCGCAAGACGCTCGCCGAAGGTGCGGCTGACCTTCACCTCCGTATATTTCACCACCTCTTCCAGCCTCAGGTTGATCGTTGAGTAATTCACATCCGTATCCATGGAGGATAATTTCGTCCTCGCCTGGTTGAGCTGCGTCTGGACTTCCGTCAGCCGGCTCTCCACCGCGATCATATCCTCAATGGTTTCGGCCTTCGCCATCATCTCGTTCAGCCTTTTTTCCTGCTGCTCCAGGGCCTCGATCAGCACGGTCTGGTCGTTATAGCTCCTCGTGATATTCTTAACGTCCATCGAGCGGCTGATCACCTTGCCATCAACTTCTCCGAGAAGCGTAAGGAAATCCTGATAGCGTGCTGAAGGAACCCGTATCGTCATCGTAAGGACCAGACTCCCGCTTTTCTTCCTGTAATCCTCATCGTACCAGTGGTAATTGTCGTCATAGACAGACTCGCTCTCGATGATTCCTCCGACCTTGCTTATGGCGCCCCGGATCCCGGCGCCGCTCCCGGCAAAATCCAGCGTCTCGATCTCAATATTGCAGGTATAGACCAGCTTCTCCGCCAGCGTCTCCGCCGCGATCTCCTGCGGGGCCTCCGAAGAGGGCGCGTCTCCCGTCCCGGCCGTCACTTCCTCTGCGGCCGCATATTCGTACATTTCGTCTCCAAAGGCTCCGTCCTCTTCCTTCGCCTCCTCCCTCCAATCCGCCGCGGTATTCGCGGAATAGGAGCTCTGACTGAGGGAGCTTCCGCAGGCGCCAAAAAGCACGGCTGCTGCCATCATGAACGCTGCAATCATTAGGGTTCTTCTTTTCATTTCACACCTCCCTGATTCGAAGCTATTCCATACAGGCATCTCCAATAAAGCCTGACCTGCGTTTAGTATAACATTCTTTTTTTGAAATGAAAACCCCTTAGGCCTCAAGCGTGAACATAAGGATCGACATCGCCGCGATCGCGGCTGTCTCCGTGCGCAGAATCCGCCGGCCCAGCGTGAGGACTTCGGCCCCGGCCTCCCGGGCCGCTTCGACTTCCGAAAGGCCGAAGCCGCCTTCCGGGCCGATAAAGAGCGCCAGCGTTTCCCCTGCTTTTATAGAGGCCAGCGCTCTGCGGGAATTCCCGATCCCTTCCGCGCACTCATAGGGGAAGAGGATGTGATCCATGGCCTTCGCCCCGGCAAGAGCCTCCTTAAAGGAAACGACGCTCCCCACTTCGGGTATCAGTCCCCGCTTTGACTGTTTGGCCGCCGCGTCCGCGATCGCCTGCCAGCGCTTCCTGCGCGCTGCGGCTTTCTTCTCATCCAGCTTTACAACCGAGCGCTGCATGGCCACCGGAACGATACGAGCCGCGCCCAGCTCCACCGCCTTCTGCACGATCAGCTCCATCCGGTCGAATTTGGGAAGACCCATGTAGAGCGTGATCCGGCAGGGCAGTTCATTTTCCGAAGCGGAAATTTCCTCCACTGACAGTATTGCCTCTTCAGCCGTAAATTCGGCTATCCGGCAGTGATAGAGAAGCCCTTCTTCATCCACCGTCTCCACGGCTTCCCCCGGCCGCATGCGGAGCACATGCTGCATGTGATGGGCGTCTTCGCCGGAAACCGTCACAAAACCATCCGACAGCTGTTCCTGATTAATAAAAAAACGATACATCTCATTTCCTCGCCGCAATGCTTTCCCATTCGCCCATCGTCTCCTCTTCCAGGATCGCGAGCCCTTCTTTTGCCAGCGCGTCCCGGACGATCTGCGCGTGAGTCCTCAGGATCCCGGACATGATATAGACGCCTCCCTCTTTCAGGAGAGGGGGAACCGCCGGCGTAAGGCCGGCCAGGATCTCCGCGATGATATTAGCCGTCACCAGGTCATAACCCTGCCCGCCGGAGGCTTCCAGCGCCTTTGCGCTGACAGCCGGATCGTCGGCCAGGTTTCCCATGGCCAGATGAAAAGCCGTTTCGGGAATTTCATTTTTTATTAGATTTTCCCGGAGGGCGGCCGGCACATTGGGATCCAGATCCGTGGCGAAAACCTCCGCCGCCCCATCTTTCAGCGCGATAAGCCCCAGGATCCCGCTCCCGGTACCGATGTCCAGCAGGCGGTCTCCTCCTTTCAGATACTTTCTAAGCGCCCGGATCGCAAGCCGGGTCGATTCGTGCTGACCGGTCCCGAAAGCGGTTCCCGGATCCAGGCGGAGGGTAATATCCGCATCCTCCGTCTCCGCCCCCTCCTCCCAGGAGGGAACGATAGCGACCCCTTCGACCGTAAAACGGTGAAAATGTTCCTTCCAGCTGTTGGCCCAGTCCTCCTCCTGCGTCGTATCCAGGCTGATCGTTCCGGGCCCGATGCTGCAGTAAGTCCCGATTTCCGCGAGCCCCGCCCGGACCCGGTCCAGAATCTCCTCCAGGCTGCCTTCCGGCTCCGGCAGGTCGACCGGACCGGTTCCCGGATCATAGTTTTCCGGGAGGATGGAGTCCCCGCTTCCGGGCTTTTTGATGTAAAATGAAATTCTGGCCCGGTGGTCGTCTTCCGGCAGCTCCGGTACAACCTCCCCGAAATAGCCGCCGTTTTCATCCGCCCCCACCGGAACTTTATCCTCTATCTCCACTCCGATGATGCCGAGGGTGTTCAGCATATAAGAGATATCATCCTCCGCTCCGCTCATCGTATCTATCGTTGCTTTGATCCATTCCATCTCATTTCTCCTGCTGTAAATAAAATGCGGACACGGCACGGCTTTCCGATACGCCGGACTATGCCGTCGTCAAAGGAAGGCCGGACAGCTGTCCGGCCTTCCTTTTGCGGTTATTGTTCTCCCATCGTCTCCGCGTACTTCTTAAGCGCGGCTCTCTGCTCGCGGCCAAGGCGCGTCGGCGTCGTAATGATCAGCGTCACATACTGATCGCCTCTTCTGCCCGCGTTCCTAAGAGACGGAACGCCCTTGCCTTTAAGCCTGATCCGGGTATCGGTCTGGGTGCCGGCCTTGACCTCATACTCAACCTCACCGTCGATCGTCTTGATCCGAACCGTGCCGCCCAGAGCAGCCTTGGTAAAGGAAATGGCCGCCGTAGAATAAAGGTCCGTGTCATTCCTCTGGAAAGTCGGATGACGGGATACCCTCACTTCTACGAGAAGATCTCCTCTGGCTCCGCCGTTGCTTCCCGGCTCGCCCTTGTCCCGGACGCGGACAGACATGCCGTTATCGATACCGGCCGGAATCGATACCTTGATCTTCTGCCGGCGGGTGACATAGCCCGTCCCCTTGCATTCCGGACATTTTTCCCGGATGATCCTGCCGGCTCCCCGGCACTCCGGACAGGTGGTCTGGGTCTGCACCATCCCGAAGATGCTCTGCTGAGTCTGCATGACCCTTCCAGAACCGCCGCAGCGCGTACAGGTCTCCGGAGAGGTGCCCTTTTTCGCCCCGCTGCCCCCGCAGCTTCCGCAGGGCTCTCTGAGATTCAGATCCAGTTCCTTCTCGCAGCCGAATACAGCTTCTTCAAAGCTGATGCTTACGGACACGCGGACATTCTCGCCCCGCATGGGGCCGTTCCGGGCGCCCGAACTTCTGGATCTGCCTCCGAAGCCGCCGAACACGCCTCCTCCGAAGAAGCTGTTCAGGATATCGTCAAAATCCATGCCGCTCGCGTCGAACCCGCTGTAGCCGCCCGCGCCTCCGCTGAAGGCCGCGTGGCCGAACTGGTCATACTGGCGGCGTTTTTCCGGATCGGAGAGGACGGAATAGGCCTCTGAAGCTTCCTTGAACTTCTCAGCGGCGCTTTCGTCCCCCGGATTCACGTCCGGATGGTATTTTTTTGCCAGCTTCCGGTAAGCCTTCTTTAAGGCGTCGTCATCCGCGTTCTTGTCTACGCCGAGCACCTCATAATAATCTCTCTTCTCTGCCATACTTCACTAATTCCCCTGCTTGTTGAAACTTTTCCCAGATATGTCCGCAAAATGACAAAATCAGCCTGCATAGGATGCTTTTTTAAATGCGCGGAAGAGAACGCCGCATCCACGGGACCCTCTGACAACGCGTTCAGGAAAGCAGGCAGGCAAGACCTTCCGTCCATTGCGAACAGCTCCTTATCGCACGACAGCAAGCACAAAGGCTTGCACCTGCGCTTGCTGTCGATATCCTATCTCAAAACATAAAAAGTGTCAACCGAAAGATTGTCCGGCCCTTTTGAGCCTGTCCGAAAACCGTCCGCTCCGGGGGCTTCGCATACGCTCCGCCCGGCCTTAAGCGGCAGCCTCCGGCCTTATCAAACCTCCGTATAGTCCGCGTCCACCACGTCGTCGCCGGCGTTGCTGCCGCTGTCCGCGCCGCCGTTGTAGCCGCCATACTGCGGACCTGCCTGGGAACCGCCCTGCGGGCCGCCCTGCTGGTTCTGCTCATACATCTTCGCGAAGAGCTTCTGGGCGCTTGTCATCAGCTTTTCTTTGGCGTCCTTGAGCTCCGCGACGTCCGCATCCGTAAGGTTCGCGTTATTGCGGTGCTTCTCCACCAGTGCTTTCAGATTCGTAAGATCGGACTCGACTGCAGCCTTATCGCCTCCGTCCAGCTTGTCGCCGGCTTCCTTCAGCGCGTTTTCAACCTGGAAGACCATGGAATCCGCCTCGTTCTTGGCGTCGACGCCTTCCTTGCGCTTCTTGTCCTGGGCCTCGAAAGCAGCCGCTTCCTTAACCGCCTTGTCGATATCCGCGTCAGACATGTTGGAACCGCCGGTAATCGTGATGTGCTGCTCCTTGCCGGTTCCGAGATCCTTTGCGGAGACATTTACGATGCCGTTGGCGTCGATGTCAAAGGTAACCTCGATCTGCGGAACGCCGCGGCGTGCCGGCGGAATGCCGTCCAGGCGGAACTGGCCGAGGGACTTGTTGTCCGCCGCGAACTGGCGCTCACCCTGAAGGACGTTGATGTCAACGGCCGTCTGGTTGTCGGCTGCGGTGGAGAAGACCTGGCTCTTCTTGGTCGGGATGGTTGTATTCCTCTCGATCAGGCGGGTAGCGATGCCGCCTTCCGTCTCGATGGACAGAGAGAGCGGAGTAACGTCCAGAAGAAGGATATCGCCTGCGCCCTTGTCGCCTGCAAGCTTGCCGCCCTGGATGGATGCGCCGACCGCAACGCACTCGTCCGGATTCAGGGTCTTGGACGGCTCATGGCCGGTCAGAGACTTAACCTTGTCCTGAACAGCCGGGATACGGGTGGAACCGCCGACCAGGAGGACCTTCGTGAGATCCGAATTGGAAAGACCTGCGTCCTGCATGGCCTTGGTGACCGGGATCGCGGTTCTCTCCACCAGATCGTGGGTCAGCTCGTCGAATTTGGCTCTGGTAAGGTCCATATCGAAGTGCTTGGGGCCGTCCGCGGTAGCGGTGATGAAAGGCAGGTTGATGTTGGTCGTCGTGGAAGCGGACAGCTCTTTCTTGGCCTTCTCCGCTGCTTCCTTCAGCCTCTGGAGCGCCATGCGGTCATTGGAGAGGTCAACCCCTTCCTTGCGCTTGAAATCCTGCAGCATGTAATTGGTGATGGCGTTGTCGAAGTCATCGCCGCCCAGGTGGGAATCGCCGTTGACCGCCAGAACCTCGATGACCCCGTCGCCGATCTCGATGATGGAGACGTCGAAGGTGCCGCCGCCAAGGTCGTAAACCATGATCTTCTGATCCCTCTCGTTGTCGAGGCCGTATGCCAGCGCCGCCGCAGTCGGCTCATTGATGATACGCTTGACTTCAAGGCCCGCGATCTTGCCCGCGTCCTTGGTCGCCTGGCGCTGCGCGTCGTTAAAGTAAGCGGGAACCGTGATGACCGCTTCCGAAACCTTCTCGCCGAGATAATTCTCCGCATCCGCCTTCAGCTTCTGAAGGACCATCGCGGAAATCTCCTGGGGCGTGTAGCTCTTTCCGCCCATGGTGACCTTATCGTTCGTACCCATCTTTCTCTTGATGGAAGCAACCGTATTGTCCGCATTGGTGACTGCCTGACGCTTAGCCGGCTCTCCGACCAGCCTCTCGCCCGTCTTGGTGACGGCGACGACCGACGGAGTCGTTCTCGCGCCTTCCGCGTTGGCGATAACAACCGGCTGACCGCCTTCCATAACCGCTACGCAGCTGTTCGTTGTACCCAAATCGATACCGATAATCTTACTCATAATAAAATCCTCCTCTTAAAGCTCTCCGAAAGGAAAGCCCCTTTTCGTGATCATTCAAAACAGTTCTTTCTATATATGGATCCGGAACTCTTCGCGCTTTCGCGCCGGCCCTTCCGGCTCTGCCTTCTTAATTCGCGACCTTTACCATGGAATAGCGGACGACCTGATCCTTATAGAGATATCCCTTCTGGAACTCTTCCGCCACTGTGTTTTCACCCAGCGCCTCATCCTCCACATGCATGACCGCATTATGCAGGTTCGGGTCAAAAGGCTTGCCGACCGCTTCGATCGGGGTCACGCCCAGTTCCGTAAGGACGCCGGTAAGCTGCTTGTAGATCTTCTCCATCCCGCTTGTGAAGGGATCGTCCTTGTCCTCTTCCGCCACCAGAGAGAAGCCTCTCTCGAAATTGTCCACCACCGGGAGCATCTTTTCAACCACATCCCTCGCGCCCATGGCGTACATTCCGGACTTTTCCTTCTCCGTGCGCTTGCGGAAGTTGTCGAACTCCGCCAGCAGCCTCTTATACTGATCGCTGATGGCGGCGATTTCTTCCGCCTTCTTCGCCAGTTCCTTCTCGAACTTTTTCTTGCGGCCAAAGAAATCAAATTCCTTTTTCCCTTCCGCAGTCTTCGCTGCCTCCGAGCCGGACTCTTCTTTTCCTGCCTCAGCTTTGCCATTGGCATCCTCGCCGCCCTCTTCCGCCGGCGTTTCGGGCTCCGAGGCGTCCTCATTCGAAGCTTCCTCATCCGGAGCCTCCGACTTTTCGGCCGCTTCTTCCTCTGTCCCGCCGCCTTCTGCCGGCTTTTCCTCCGCCTCGGATTCCTCCTTCAGCAAAGCATCCGCCTTTACAGCCTCTTCCGACGAAGGATCCTTTTCGGGGATATCGGCAATCTCCTCATCCTGAACCTTCTTCTCTTCGCTCAACGCACTTATCCTCCTTTGTCTTTTCCGGCCTCTTTTCCCTGTCCGGAAGGGTTTTTCCATTCTGATTATCTCCGGGGAGATTGCTCCCGCTGCCGCGGTCTCTTCCCGACCCTGTTTCCCGTTTCGGGTTTTGGCGCCGCGGAGATCTTCCGGGCATCTCTCCCGCAGTCTTCTCCGGTTCTATTCTCCGCCCGGAGGGGCTTCCGGCTTTTCCGAATCCCTGTGAAAAAGGTCGTTCAAGGACTTTCTGACCTCCTTCAGGTTGTTCATAACCTTCTCGTAATCCATGCGCTTGGGACCGATAATTCCAATCGTTCCCTGAAGACCGTCCCCCAGGTCATAGGTTGCGGTCACCACGCTGCAGTCCTTCATGGATTCGACCGGACCCTCATCCCCGATATAGACCTGTATACCGGTTTCGCCGTTCTCTTCCTTGCGCTCTGTTTCCTTCACAAAATCGGCCAGATAGCTCTTATCTTCGATCGCGGTAATAAGCTGGCTGGCCCGCTGGCTGTCGGAGAGTTCCGGATAGCGGAAAATATTATTGGCTCCGCTTGTATAGATCCGCATATCTTCATCCGTATCGACCCGGATCACCTCGGCGATCGTATCCAGAACGTCGTTGACGACCTCTGCGTGTCCCCTGGCTTCTTCCTTGATATTGGATATCAATCCCAGATTGATATCCGCCAGGGTCAGCCCGTTCAGCCGGGTATTGAGCAGAAGATTCAGCCGGAGGACGGTTTCCTCATCGATCTCTTCGGGAAGGTCGATAATGTGGTTCTTGACGATATTGCCATCGATCACAACCACGTTCAGAAGCTGCTTCGGGGCGACCCGGGAGAGCTGGATGAACTTGACCTTGTTGCCCTTGTAAGAAGGAGCGGAAATCATGGTCGTATACTTCGTCTGGGATGCCAGAAAACGAACCACCTGCTTCAGGAGTTCCTCCATCCGGCTCGTTCTGGCGATCATCAGTGAATTCATGGCGGAAACTTCTTTGGTTTTCTCGTCCACCAGCGAATTTACATAGTAGCGATATCCTTTATCGGAAGGAATCCTTCCCGCCGAAGTATGCGGCTGGAGGATGAAGCCCATCTCCTCGAGATCGGACATCTCATTCCGGATCGTCGCTGAACTCAGCTTGAGATCGGAATACTTTGAGATTGTCCGCGACCCCACCGGCTCGCCGGTTTCCAGATAGGTTCGAATGATCGCGTTCAGTATAGTCCGCTTTCTCTCATCAAGCTGCAAGGCTCTTCCTCCCTTCCTCTGATCCTGTTAGCACTCGAAGTGTTGGAGTGCTAACATCTACATAGTACTATACTCGGCGGAGGGCAGGTTGTCAACCATTATTTTTAAAAAACCTTTCTACCGCGCCGCCATCCTCTTGTCTGCCGGACGCTTTCTGCCGCGCGCTCCCGCGGTCCTTAACAAGGTCATAAAAAAAGACCGCCGCCCGGATAAGATTTTCATCCGAAGCGGCAGTCAGAAAATGGCGCTGCAGCACACCAACCTATTCTTTTTCACCCATCCAGCGACCGCAGAAGTCCGGACTTTACTTTTAGAAGCAAGGCCGCTGAAGGCAGCGCGCCGAATGGTTTTCATTTTTAATATTCCGTATCCGTCAGCTGGTAATGGATCGCGTCGGAGGTTTCACGGGTGCGGTAGGTTTCCGCCGTGCGGTCCTCGTCGTCGCAGCAGGGATCCTCAGGCCTTGCAGCCTTCGGGCGTTCCGACATATCGATGCTCATCGCGTCCCCCAGCCCCGTCGCTTCCGAGACCAGCCCCAGGGAAGAAATCACGCCGGACAGATCGGTCGGCATATAGATCTTCGTCGCGCGGCCGTCCGCCACATTCTTAAGCGCCTCCAGGCCCTTCAGCTTCAGGACAGAAGCATCCGCGTTCGCCGCCTTAAGCGCCTTAAGTCCGTTGGCCTCCGCCTCATAGACCAGGGCAATCGAGCGGGCCCGGCCTTCCGCAAGGGCGATCTGGGCGTCTCGTTCCGCCTGGGCCGCCAGTATCTTAGCCTGCTTGTCGCCTTCCGCGCGGGCGACAACCGACTCCTTGTGCGCCGAGGCTTCCAGGATCGTCTGGCGCTTTTCGCGCTCCGCCTTCATCTGCTTCTCCATGGCGGACTGGATCTCCGCCGGCGGAATGATGTTCTTCAGCTCGACGCGGGTCACCTTGATGCCCCAGGCATCCGTCGCCACGTCCAGGATCTGCTGCATCTGGGCGTTGATGATATCCCGGCTGGTCAGGGTCTGGTCCAGCTCCATGCCGCCGATGATATTTCGAAGCGTCGTCGCGTTAAGGTTCTCCAACGCGCTCACGGGCCGGTCAACCCCGTAGGTATAAAGCCGCGGATCAAAGATCTTGAAGTAAACAACCGTGTCGATCTTCATCGTAACGTTATCCTTCGTGATGACCGAGGAGGGGGCGAAGTCGCAAACCTGCTCCTTCAGGGAGACCCGGCTGGCAACCCTCTCCACGAAAGGTATTTTAAAATGAAGACCGTGCTCCCAAGTCGTCCGGTAGCTTCCGAAAAACTCGATGACGAACGCGTATGCCTGCGGAACCACGCGGATGCAGCGCCAGATCAGCAGGATCAGCAAAAACGCGATAACAAGAAGAGTGACAGCAAAACCCATAATAGGACCTCCTTTGCGGACGGCATTTTATACAATTTTTTGAACCGCCGCCCTCTGATTATATCACGTTTTGCCCATATCCGCAAGGCATATACTAAAAAGCGCTCCGGCCGCCCTTAAGCGCAGGAAACCCTTGCATCTTTCTTCCCCATGCTCTAAACTGTTGTCAGATCAAAAACAAAGGAGAAAAACCCTATGCCTTACGTCCTCGAAAAAGGCCGCCCGGACGATCTGTCCGGACGGCTTCCCCGCGAAATTGCCTGCTATGACCTGCTTGATTCCCTCGGAATCGAATACTACCGCACCGACCACCCGGACGCAGCCGCCTACACGATGGAAGCCTGCCGGGAGATCGACGCCGTACTTGGCACGGAGGTCTGCAAGAATCTCTTCCTCACCAACCGCCGCCACACCGCTTTCTATCTTCTCATCATGCCGGGCGATAAAGTCTTTAAGACCAAAGAGATCACCGGCCAGCTCGGCTGCGCCCGGCTTTCCTTCGGCAGCCCGGAAGAGATGGAAGCCCTCATCGGCTGCGCGCCCGGCTCCTCCAGCCTGCTCGGGCTGATGAACGATCGGGACAAGCAGGTCCAGCTCGTCATTGACCGGGACGTCTTATCCTCCGAATATTTCGGATGCCACCCCTGCATCAATACCTCAAGTCTGAAAATGAAAACCAGCGACGCCTTCGGGGCCTTCCTTAAAGCCGTCCGCCATGATTACATTCCCGTGACGCTCATTGGAGATCAGTAATACGATCTCCAATCCGCGGGTCCGGGTGCCGACATCACATGATCCGGCCATCGGCTATCGGCCGGCCATCACCAATCCGAGCCCCAATCCGTATCCCCGGCGTCCCAGTCGTCATAATCGTAGTCGTAATCATCATCGTCGTATTCGTCAGCCTGCCAGTCGTCGCCGTCATACTCATACGCTTCCTGATAGTATTCGGTGTAGCTGAAAGCGTCGTAGGGATCCTCGAAAGAATAGTAATTGCCGAGGTAGGAATCATCCTCCAGGGCAAGCGTATCCGAATACCGGCTCCAGTCACCCGAATCGTAATAATACCAGTCGTCGTCCAAGCTGTAGAAAAGCGCCTCACCCACCTGGTAATAGCCGTTGGATCTGGCAGAGGACGGCTTTATATCCTGCCAGATGAAAAACGCGGTCGCGATCATGCAGACGGCAAAGCCCGCTGTCTGCCAATCGAGCCATTCGGGAAGCTTAAAGGCAAACGGCTTTCTTCCGCTTCCGGAAAGATCCCTCGTGAGCTCTTCCTCGTCGTAGGGATTGGACTTATAACGTTTCCTCCTGACGGTCTCCGCCCCGATCTTGGCCCAGATCTCCTGGGCGGCCCGGGCTTCATCCTTTCCCTGATAGCGGACGGCCCGCTCCCCGTTATCTTTGTTCTTGTATACGATCCAATCACCGCTTTCCGGGTCCTGATAAACCCCAAAACACCTGGGTTCCTTCCGGTCCTCCCCGATAAAAAAACGCATCTTCTCCAGCGGCATATTTTTCTCCGCGCACTTCTGCTTTAATTCCCCGATCGAATGAACCCTGCTCATACCATCATCTCCTTCCTGATATCACATCCGTTTCCCACAGATATCCAAGCCGCTTTTATTCGAAACAATCCGTCAGCGATTCCCCGAGAAGAAATTCGAGATTCCCGCCAAAGGACCCAGCGTATCGGAAAGACGGCCGATGGATTCATTCAGCTTATCGATATCGATATCCCGGATCTTCCCCAGCGACTCGGTCACCGCATCCATATTTTCCTCGACCAGCGTATCGACATTTCCCACCATCTCATCGATCCCCTCAAGCGAGGTTTCCAGCCGTCCCATCGTTGACCTCATATTCTCCATGGTCGAAACAGCCGAGGGAATGAATACCAGGGCGGCGTAGATCAGCGCCCCGGCCGCGAGAATGACCGCCGCCATCGAGACCGCGTTCATTATCATCCTTCTCCGGCCATCCTTCGCGATCACCACAAGAAGCTCCTTCTCCGTCATCTCCGTAAGCTCTTTTTTCTCCATAGCCTTCTCCTTTCATACCGGGGGTTTCCTTTTACAGGAAATGAAAAGCGCTTTTCATTTTTCTCGTTTCCCGCGCCGGATTTACGCCGGTTCACGCGGCAAAATGCCCACGCAAATCCGGGCGCGTCTTCGGGGAGCGTTACCGGCAAACGGCAAATTGATTTGTCATTTGTTCTATTATAACACAAAATAAGCCTCTGCAACAGAATCCGGCACAAGTCGCCGGAAAATCAAAACTTCCATTCCAAAAAGCCCAATACGCAAACGCTTCTTGTCTGTCGCCTCCTTCTATGTTAGAATCAGGAAAAACTGGCAGCGGCATAAGCAAAGGCCGCCAAGGAGGAAACATGCAGCGCAAATACTTCTTTTTTGACATAGACGGCACCCTGACGGATATCCGCAGCGGTAAGATCGTCCCCTCCGCCAAAGAAGCGGTCCGCAAGCTCGCAGAGGCGGGACACTTTGTCTCGATCTGCACGGGCCGGGCCTTCTACAAGGCGGAACCTTTCCGGGCAGCCAACGAAATTTCCAACATGGTCTGCAACGGCGGCCACGGGATCGTAATCGACGGCAGGCTGATCGAAAACAGGCCCATGCCCTATGAAGCGTCCCTGGCCGTCTACCGCGAAGCCCTCTCCTTAGGCTACGGGGTCCTGACCGCCGTCGACGACACGGCCAAAGTCTACGCGAAGGATTTCACCTTCTATGACCAGGTCGGAATCCGGCAGGAGCCCACGGTTTACGTGATCGACGAGCATTTTGATCCGGAAAACTTTGGAAAAATCTATAAAATGTATGTCTCGATTCCCGAGGAAGAGGAGGAGCGGCTCAGCCTCCGGGATACCCTCGGCCACATGCGCTTTGTAAAGGATTATCTGATGTTCCAGCCGGATGAGAAGAAAGACGGCATCTTCCGCATGCTGGAGCTGAACGGCGGGAAGATCGAAGACGTCGTCGTCTTCGGAGACGATACCAACGATATGGTTATGTTCGATCCCCGTTTTTACAAGGTTGCCATGGGCAACGGCAGGGATGAGCTGAAAGCCCTGGCGGACTATGTCGCGCCCGCCAACGTGGAGGACGGGATCTACCGCGCCTGCGCTAAGCACGGCTGGTTTTAAGCATGAAAAAAGCCGGGAACTTTTCCCGGCTTTTTTTGCCTTCCGCCTACATCAATTCCCGCTCCCTTCTTTTCAGGGCCCGGCGCTCAAGATAGGCGTCCCATCTCTTCCAGCGAAGAACAAGACCTTCCTCATAAGTCAGATAATTGACAACCAGTGCCAGGATCCCGCCGGCCAAAACATCCAGCATGGAATGCTGCTTGATAAAGACCGTCGATAAAATGATGAGGGCTGCCCAGGTGATGAGGAATCCCCGGCTCCTATTCCGCATCGTCTGCCAGCGATCGGAACGAATCACCGCGGAAATAATCACCGCCGTGTTGTAGACGTGGATGCTGGGCCACACATTCGTAGGCGTATCCACCTCCCAGAGATCCAGGCACATCCTCACGAAGATATTATCTCTTCCTATATAGCCCGGCCTCAGATTCAAAGCAGTCGGAACGAATGTCGATACCAGAAGGAAAAATGTCATCCCGATCATACACATGGTAATCATCCGGTCAAAGGCCTCCCGGTCTGAAAAGTTGAGCCAGAGCCCCAGTCCCAGCATAAAAACGAACCAGGACAGATAGGGAATTACAAAAACCTCGATAAACGGAATCGCGTCATCCAGAGAATTCCCTAAGATAAGATAGTCTTTCTGGGGTTCTGACTCCAGATAATCAAACCAAAGCAGATAGAAAAAGCCATACACACACGCAGGCATAAGATGTCCAACACTTGCTGCCGGCAATGTTCTTTTCACTGTAAATTCCCTCCCTTTTGGAATTTCTTCTTTCTTTTATGTCTCTCCTTTCAGCGAACCCTATTATAGACTTTTTCCGATAAAAATCCAGTACCTTTTTTGCATTTTAAGAAATTTTCATAAGATCTTAAAAATCGAACCCCAAAGCAGCCGTATCAGCGCTTTGGGGTTCGGCAGAAATGATTCGTCTATTGTCAGCTGTCTCTTATCTCTTGACGCGGGCGCCGGCGCCGCTCATGATCGCCTCCACTTCCTTCCTGGAAGCCATGGAAGTATCGCCCGGCGTGGTCATAGCCAGCGCGCCGTGAGCCGCGCCGTAGTTGACCGCCTGTACCGGATCGCCGGTTGCCATCAGACCGTAGACAAGGCCGGAAGCGAAAGAGTCGCCGCCGCCGACGCGGTCCATGATCTCAAGTCCGTCGTAAGCGTTGGAGAAGTAGATCTCGCCGTCCGCCCAGCACATAGCCTTCCAGTCATTGACGGTAGCGGTCTTGACGGTACGCAGGGTCGTCGCGACGACCTTAAAGTTCGGATAAGTCTTGGCCGCCTCGTTGATCATCTTCTTATAGCCCTCGATGTTGAGTTCCTTCAGGTTCTCGTCGTTGCCCTCGATCTTGAAGCCGAGGCAGGCGGTGAAATCCTCCTCATTGCCGATCATGACGTCGACATACTTGGCGATCTCCTTGTTGACAGCCTGGGCCTTCTCAAGGCCGCCGATGGCGCTCCACATGGAAGGACGATAGTTGAGGTCGTAAGAGACAATCGTGCCGTACTTCTTAGCGGTCTTGATGACCTCGATGACGGTCTCGGAAGCCTGCTCGGAAAGAGCCGCGTAGATGCCGCCGGTGTGCAGCCAGCGGACGCCGAGGGTCCCGAAGAGATATTCCAGATTGAAGTCTTCCGGCTTCGCCTGGGAGATCGCGGTATTCGCGCGGTCAGAGCAGCCGACAGCGCCGCGGATGCCGAAGCCCCTCTCGGTAAAGTTGATGCCGTTGCGGCAGATACGGCCGATGCCGTCTGTCTTCTTCATGTAGATGAAGGAGGTGTCAACGCCGCCCTGCTCGATGAAATCCTTCATCAGAAGGCCGACTTCGTTATCCGCAAATGCGGTAAGGACAGCCGTCTTGAGGCCGAAGCACTTGTGCAGGCCGCGGATTACGTTGTACTCTCCGCCGCCTTCCCATGCGCGGAAGCTTCTTGCGGTGCGGATCCGGCCTTCGCCCGGATCCAGGCGAAGCATAACCTCGCCGAGGGAAACAGCGTCATAGGTATAATTCTCTCTGAGATTCAGTTCCATCTTCTTATCTCCTCTCCCTTAGCCGCGGACTTCCTTAACGATATCGGCAGCTTCCTTAACCATCTCGGTGATCTTATCGAACTCGCCGGCTTTGATCATGTCGCCCTTGACCATCCAGCTTCCGCCGCAGCAGAGGATCTTGTCGTTGGCCAGGTATTCGCGGACGTTCTTTGCGGAGATACCGCCGGTCGGCATGAACTTGACGTTAACATAAGCGGCGCCGATTGCCTTGATGAAGCCAAGGCCGCCGGACGGCTCAGCCGGGAAGAATTTCACGGTGTCGAGACCGAGTTCAAGAGCGCGCTCCACATCCGACGGCGTGCAGGTGCCCGGGCAGACCGGAACGCCCCTGTTGATGCAGTACTGAACGATCTTCGGGTTGAGGCCCGGAGCGACGATAAACTTCGCGCCGGCTTCGATCGCGCGGTTGGCCTGCTCAATCGTCAGAACCGTACCTGCGCCGACCAGCATCTCCGGGAACTTCTCGGACATAATCCGGATCGACTCCTCAGCGGCTGCGGTACGGAACGTAACTTCCGCGCAGGGAAGCCCGCCTTCCATGAGGGCCTTGCCGAGGGGCTCCGCATCCTTTGCGTCGTTTAAGACGACGACCGGAACAATACCGATTTCACCGAGTTTCTTCAACACATCATTCATGACTGGATCCTCCTTCATTTTCGTTATGATGCTTCTATAAATAACTAATTCAAACCGCTTTAGGAAATGAAGACCGCTTCTTTTTGAAAGCGCTTACATTCTCTGTTTTCATTATAACCGAAGCCGCCGCTTATTGCAAGAGGCGGCGGCTTTTTTTTTAAACTTTTCTTAACAAATAAGAGACGCCGCGAAAAAGGAAAAACGCATTTCCTTTCCCGCGGCGTCTTCTCTTTAAGCGAGGTATTTCTTCAGCGCCGCCCTGACTGCTCCCCTGCCGGCAATCAGCTCGGCAAAGTAAGCGGCGACCCTATCCGCAAGGCCGGCCTCCTCAAGATCGACGCCGAAGATCTTCGCGTCCTTAAGGAGCGGCAGCAGCTTCTCTTTCGCGGCCTCCGCCGTCGTCCCGTCGCCCAGCCTGAAGGAAGCGACGTACGGGCAGACCGTATCAAGCAGCGGATCGTCGCTCAGCGTGAAGGCGGCTCCCTCGTCGTCAACCGCCATCAGGTAGCGGAGCCAGCCGGCCAGGACCAGGGGAATGATCTTTAAATCGGAAACCGAAAGCGTTTCGGAAGCGGCGTACTTCCTGATCGTGCCGCCGAAACGGATGGCCAGCTTCTGGGAAGTATCCGTCGCGATGCGCTGCGGCGTATCCGGCATGAAAGGATTTGGGATGCGGACCTTTAAGACCGTGTCGATGAACTCCTTCGGATCGATGACGCCCGGGTTCACGACAACCGGCAGTCCTTCCTTGTAGCCGACGACATTCACCAGCTTGTTAAGTTCCGGATCTTTCATTTCGTCAGAAATCTTCCCGTATCCCAGAATGCAGCCGTAAACGGCCAGGGAGGTGTGAAGCGGATTCAGGCAGGTGCAGACCTTCATGGTCTCGACCTTGTCCACCGTCTCGCGGTCGGTGTAGATGATCCCGCCTTTATCAAGAGGGATCCGGCCATTCGGGAACGCGTCCTCGATGACCAGATACTCGCTCTCCTCGGAATTGACAAACGGAGCGACGTGGGTGCCGCGGGTCGTTACGATCGGATCAAGACCCTCAAAGCCGTCCGCGCGGAGGAGCGCCTCGACGGAAGCGTCCGGTCTCGGCGTGATCTTGTCGATCATGCTCCAGGGGAAGGAAACTTTGGAGGGATCCTCCACGTAGGCGACGAAGCCTTCCTCCACAAGCCCGTTCTTCGCCCACTCCTTCGCGTAGGCGTCCGCTGCCGCGAAGAGGCGGTCGCCGTTATGGGAGCAGTTGTCCATGGAAACCATGGCGATCGGATGCGCGCCGGCTAAATAGCGCTCGTAGAGGAGCGAGAAGACCTTGCCGAGATAGCTTTCCGGAGCGGCCGGGCCATTCTTAAAGTCTGCGGTGACCGCCGGAAGCTGCTCACCCCGGCCGTCCACCAGGCTGTAGCCCTTCTCGGTGATCGTGAAGCTGCCCATCTTAAGGGACGGAGCGCGGAAAATCTCTTTAAGGCGCGAAAATTCCCCTTCGAATTTCGGATCGAGGACACAGGTCTCGACGATGGATCCGACGACAGTCTTTACGATGCTGCCGTCGCTTTTTAAGGTGACGAGCAGAGAAAGATTGTCGTTGGCCCGGTAAGCCTTCTCGACGATTTCATGGTCGAAGCCCTCCACCGCAATGAGGCCCTTGCCGTACTCGCCGGCATTCAGAATGTTCTGGAGGACGTTGGCCTGGAAAGCCCTGAAAATGTTGCCCGCGCCGAAATGCACCCACTCCGGCGCCTCATAAGTCGCCTTCGATACGGCTTCCCGGTCAAACTGCGGAAGGCGGTAGCCCTTCTCCTCCCAGACGGCCCTGTCTTTTAAACTCTCAGCAGATAATCTCATCGTTCAATCCTCCCTTACGCGCGCTTTTCATTTTTCTCAATCGCTTCCCAGAGACCGTTTATATAGGCGGCTCCGAGCGCCCTGTCATAGAGGCCGTAGCCCGGCATCGCGACTTCGCCCCAGATCATGCGGCCGTGGTCCGGACGGATCGGGCCGTCAAAGCCGATGTCGTAGAGGGCCTTTACGATCTCGTACATGTCGAAGGAACCGTCGCTCGAAAGGTGGGCGGCCTCCTCGAAGTTATCGTCCGAGTGGAAGTAGAGGTTGCGGACATGCGCGAAATGGATGCGGCCCTTGAGCGAGCGGATCATCTCCGGGAGATTGTTCCTGCGGTTGGTGCCGTAGGAGCCCGAGCAGAAGGTGACGCCGTTGTGGACGTCGTCCACGGCCTTCATCAGGCGATGGATCTTCTCCTTGCTGGTGATGATGCGCGGAAGTCCGAAGACCGGCCATGCGGGATCGTCCGGATGGATCGCCATTTTGATGTCGTACTCGTTGCAGACCGGCATGATCTTCTCAAGGAAGTAAACCAGGTTCCGGAAAAGTTTCTCCTCGTCGACGTCCTTGTACATCTCGAAGAGCTCCTTGACACGCGCCATGCGCTCCGGCTCCCAGCCCGGCATGACCGTGCCGTTCATGTCCCCGGAGATGGATTCAAACATCTGGTCCGGATTGATCGCGTCCACCGCTTCTTTCGTGTAGGCGAGGACCGTCGAGCCGTCCGGGCGCTTTCTGGCCAGCTCCGTGCGGGTCCAATCGAAAACCGGCATGAAGTTGTAGCAGACAAGGTGGATGTCTTCCTCCCCGAGATTCCGTAAGGTCTCGATGTAGTTCTCAATGTCCCGGTCGCGGTCTTCATTTCCGATCTTGATCGCGTCGGAGACGTTGACGGACTCGATGCCGGCGATGTGCATCCCGGCGGTGGCGACCTCGTCCTTTAACGCGCGGATGCGCTCGCGGCTCCAGACCTCGCCGGGCTGGGTATCGTAAAGCGTCGTGATGACGCCCGTTACGCCCGGAATCTGCCGAATCTGCTCAAGGGTAACCGTATCGAACCTGGAACCGTACCAGCGAAGTGTCATTTCCATAACTGAATCCTCCTTATATATGGGTGAAGCGATGGGCTTCTTTTATGTTCTGATTGCAGTATACGCTGTTCTTTCAGAAAAATATATTGTGCGATTTGCGAACAACATTGCAAATCTTGCGGTTTGGAACTATACTGGATTATGACAACGAGAAAGGGGAAACGCGCCGTGAAGAAGAACATCCGCTCCGACTTTCAAACCCGCCAGTATATGCTCTCAAAGGATTACGAGCTCTATTATTACAGCGATCTTCATTTTAAAAATGTAAACCTCCACTCCCACGATTACTACGAATTTTATTTTTTCCTGAACGGGCGGGTGGAAATGCTGATCGAGGGAAAAAGCTGTCCGCTTGCCGAGGGAGATATCATCGCGGTTCCGCCGGGCGTCCTCCACCAGGCCCGGATCCTGGATCCGGAGGAAGCCTACAGCCGGATCGTCCTCTGGATCAGCCGGGAGAGCTTTAAAACCCTGAAGCTCCTCGCCCCTTCCTGCGCTTACATAATTGAATACGTCAGGGAAAGCGGAAACTATGTCTTCCACTTCGATCCGGTCGTCTTCAACGATCTCCGCTCGGTCCTGCTCCTGATTTTCGACGAACAGAACGCCAGACGCTTCGGGCGGGAGGACTTCATCCGGAACTATATCACCGAACTGCTCTTAAAGCTCAGCCGCCAGGCCAGCCTCCTTGCCCGCCCCGACCGGGGCCGGGAGGAGAAAAACCTCTTCTGCCTGGTTTCCGACTATATCGACGTCCATCTGTCCGAGGATCTGTCGCTGGAGAGCTTAGCCGGAAACTTCTATGTCAGCCCTTACCACCTCTCCCATCTCTTTAAGGAAAAAAGCGGGCTCTCTCTCCACCAGTACATCACGAAGAAGAGACTTGCCGCGGCGAAAAACGCGATCCTGGCCGGGGAGCCGGCTTCCTCAGCCTGCCGGGACGCCGGCTTCTGGGACTACTCGGGCTTCTACCGGGCATTCAGCAAAGAGTACGGCGTCTCCCCGAAAAAATACCGGCTCCTTATAAGAAAGGAGCCGGATACGAGATAAGAAGCTGTTTTTTACCAGAGAGAGGGCGTATTGAAATGGGCGTCCAGGTCCGCGCTGAACCACCTGCCGTTCATGATATTCTGGATGATATAGGTCTTGTGCTCTTCGGAAATCGTCTCATCCGCTTCGCAGGCGGCAATGATCTCCTCGTTGGTCTTGAAGACGTCCTTCACCTCCAGCTGAGCCTTTGTCTCGTCCGCGTCAAGGACCAGCGTGAGCTTATTGCCCGCCTTCCAGGCCGGCCATTCAACTTCAAGGCCCTCGCCGTTGGGATTGCCCGTCTTTACGAAGTTGGTCAGATATTTGTTGAAATATCCGGCCATATCCTGATAGCCGTCCGCGCTGAAATCATAGAGTTCGGAGTAGCCGTTGATCCCGGAAATCATCGGGACGAAGATGCCGTGGAAGGACCCGAACATGGGGATGAGCGAGGCCGAATCCTGTCCGCCGTAATTGACCTGGCAGAGGTACATATCGGAATTATAGAACTCCGCCATCTTCTCCGCCGAGAGCTGGGTATTGAAGACCCGGTAGAGGTCGCTTCCGTAGGTGTCCGTGAAAACCATGGCAGCGTTCTTCTCCGCCTCGTCCTCAATCGAGCCGAAATAGGGATCGAAGAGGCCGAAGAAGGTGAACTCGGAACTTCCGGTCAGCATGAGGATCGGAACGTCATTGACGTAAAGATCGCTCTCAAAGCCATTGGCCGGAATCATTACGTCGTCCCCGTAGAGATGCGGGAAAACGCTCATGCGGATGCCGGCGTTGCTCATAAGGGGCACAAGGCGGTCCTCCGTGACCGTGCAGAGATAATCCTTAATCTCCGGATTGTCGGTAAGAAGCCATTCCACCGCCGCGGCCTCATCTGCCGCCATGCCGTCCTCGACGGCAAGAGGCGCAAGCGCCTCGGCGATCTTCTTCTGGGACGCATCGACATCCGCGACGGTCATGCCGCCGGAGTAGGCGATCGCCTTGTCAAAGAGCCCGTCAAACTGCTGGGAGAGGAGCATCGCCATGACGTCGCGCCCGCCGGCCGAGAAGCCGCTGACCGTAACGTTGGCCGGATCGCCGCCGAAATTCGCGATGTTGTCCCGCACCCACTGCAGGGCCATGGCCAGATCGAGCAAGGTGAAGTTGCCGGTCGGATTCTCCTCATCAATCAGGGCCGGCAGGCAGTTGAAGCCCAGAAGGCCCAGGCGGTAGTTGAGCGAGACGTAGACGATGCCGTCATTTTTCACCAGGTCAAAGCCCGGGATCTCGAAGGAATTGCCGGTCTGGTTGTTGCCGCCGTGGATATAGACGATAACCGGGCATTTTTCCGCTTCCGGGGTCGTGTAGACATCAAGATTCAGGCAGTCCGTCGTCCCGGTCACTTCCTCGCCGCTGAGCTGAATCGCGGCATCTTCCTTCGCGCTGACATCCTTGACTTCCGTCCAGGCCGCGGGGGCTTTCGGGGCGGCCCAGCGGTTTTCACCTGCGGTATCCGCGCCATAAGGCACCCCATAGTATACTTCAACCCCGTCTGTGACCGAGCCGATCACGCTGCCGTACTGGGTCGCGCGTTCCGAAGCGAGTACGAGTTCCTCCGGCTCGCTTTCCGCCATGCTCTCCGCGCTCTCCGGGGACGTGCTCTCAGCTGTGCTCTCTATAGTGCTCTCCGCCGCGCTGCTTTCCGCCGCGGAACTTTCCGACGTCACGCTCTCCGTCTGGCTTGTCCCGGAAGAGCTCTCCTGTGTTCCGCCGCATCCGGCCAGGCAGGCCGCGGCCATCGCCGCGGCAAGAATCCCACTGATTATTTTTTTCTTCATGTAATCTACCTCCTTTTCTCACAATCAGCTAAATACGCAATAACTGTTTTAAGTATACAGGAAAACGGTGTAAATAGACAGTAAAAAATATGTTAAATTGCTTCTTCAGCGTAAAATCGGATCTTCGCCGGAATAGACCTGCTTTCCCCGGCAGATCGTAGAGACAACCTTACCCTTCAGCTTCCGTCCGGTGAAGGGCGTATTCTCTGCCCTGGAGAAGTAAGGTCCCGCCCTGCGGACAGCCTGGGGATCAAAGACGACCAGATCGGCCGGCCCGCCCTCCGCGAGATATCCGGCGTCCAGATGGTACATTTCGGCAGGATTCACGGTCATGAGGCGAAGCAGCTCCATGAGCGTAAGATATTTTTTCTCCACCAGTTCCGTGATTCCCAGCGAAAGGGAGGTCTCGAGGCCGATGATCCCGCTGGGCGCGGCGGTAAGCGTCCGCTCTTTTTTCTCAGCAGCCGTATGGGGCGCGTGGTCGGTCGCGATGCAGTCGATGGTTCCATCGCGAAGACCCCGGATGATCGCCAGGCGATCCTCCTCGGTCCTGAGCGGCGGATTCATCTTGGCGTAGGAACCATACTCGATAAGGGCCCGTTCCGTCAGGGTAAAATGATGCGGAGTGGCTTCCGCATGGACGTCCAGCCCCTTCTCCTTTGCCTTCCGAACCAGTTCGACTCCTTCTTTGCTGCTGATATGCTGGATCTCAACGCAGGCCCCGGTCTCTTCCGCCAGCGCAAGATCACGCCTGATAAGGGAGATCTCCGCCTCCCTGGGCGAACCGTAAATTCCGTAATAGCTGCTGGCCTCCCCGTGATTGATTCCGTTATTTTTGATCAGTTTCGGGTTCTCCTCATGGAAGCTGATCGGGACCCCCAGGCGCCGGGTCCTCTGCATGGCCTCGCGGACCAGTCCCTCATCCATAAGGGGGATCCCGTCGTCGGTAAAGCCGACGGCCCCGGCGGCCTTCAGGACTTCCATATCGGTCAGCTCCCTGCCGGCCATCTTCCGGGTAACGTTCGCGCAGGCAAGAACCCGGATCCCGGTCTCCTTTCCCCTCTTCAGGCAGTATTTCAGCGTCTCCGCGTTATCGATGGGCGGCTTCGTATTGGCCATCATGATCACAGTCGTAAAGCCCCCTGCCGCCGCCGCGGCAGCCCCGCTTAAAATATCTTCCTTCTCCGGAAAACCCGGATCCCGAAAATGCACGTGCACGTCCACAAGCCCCGGCGCGGCGACGCAGCCGGCGGCGTTCAGAAGCTCTGCCCCTTCGGGAAGGGCCAGCTCCTTTCCGATCTTCTGAATCCTTCCGAAATCCGTGAGAATGTCGTAAAAGCCTTCCTTTCCTGATTTCGGATCCATCAGGTATCCGTTTTTAATAAGAAGCATCCCGCACCTCCAGTCATTTCTGAAAATTCCTGCCGAACCGGCGGATGCGGCCCGGCAAGCCGGTCAGTCGTCCGAACCGCGGCGTATTCTTTTTTATTATAGCAGATTTTCCACATTTTTCCTATATCTTTTTCATCAGTATGGCAATTTTGCACAATTTTCGATCTGCATTTTCGTGATTTATACCATTGTTTTCATTTTTAAATCCTTTACAATAGCATTATATGACAAAGCCCAGGCTCCGAGGAAGCCTGCCGCGGCGCATACAGGGTTTCATTTCCAACACTATTTTTCCTAAGGAGGAATTTATGCTTAAAGATTTTGCGAAAGCGTACCAGCCGGACAAGGAGACCGTCAAGGCCTCCTTGAGATCGGAGCGCGACCGGCTTTTTGCCAACCAGATGAAAATTAAGGACGCGAAATTGCCGGTCATGGTCATTTTCGAGGGATGGGGCGCGGCCGGCAAGGGCAGCGTCATCTCCAGCGTCATCCAGAATATCGATCCCCGCTTCTTCCGCGTGGCGACGACCAACGCCGACCCGACGGAGGAGGAGAAGAGGAAGCCCTTCCTCTACCGCTATTTCATCCAGATTCCGGAGGCCGGAAAGTTCCAGTTCTTCGATACCTGCTGGATGGAGGAAGTCGTGAACGGGGTCATCGACAAGACCCTCGACCACGAGACCTATGAGAAGCGGATCAAGAGCATCAACATGGCGGAGCGCCAGCTTCACGACAACGGCTATCTGGTCATGAAATTCTTCTTCAACATCTCGAAAAAGGAGCAGAAGAGCCGTCTTGACGCGCTGCTCGCCGACAAGAACACCAAATGGCGGGTGAGCAAGACCGACCTCTGGGAGAACAGGCACTACGACGAGTGCCTGGAGGTTTACGACCGCTACCTCGAGGATACCCATCGGGCGAACGCCCCCTGGTACATCATCGACGCGAAGAACCGCAAGTGGGCCGAGCTCCAGGTCCTCCAGTTCTTAAACCAGGGCATCGATACCGCTCTTAAGAACCACTCCCTGGCGGTTCCGATCCTCCAGAACACCTTCCCGTTGGAGCCCATCGCGGACCTGAAGGATATCCCGCTTGATAAGACCATTTCCGACGAGGACTACAAGAAGGAGCTGGAAGCGCTCCAGGCCGAGCTCCATGACCTGCACTACAAGCTCTACCGCAAGAAGATCCCGGTCATCATCGCCTACGAGGGCTGGGACGCGGCCGGCAAGGGCGGAAACATCAAGCGCATCACCGGGGCCCTGGATCCGAGAGGCTACGTGGTGGAACCGATCGCGAGCCCGACGGCCCCCGAAAAGGCAAGGCACTTTTTGTGGCGTTTCTGGACCAGGCTGCCGAAGACCGGCCACATCACCATCTTCGACCGGACCTGGTACGGCCGGGTCATGGTCGAGCGCCTGGAGGGCTTCTGCTCGGAGAATGACTGGCAGAGGGCCTACAATGAGATGAACGAGTTCGAGAAGGAGCTGGCGGACTGGGGCGCCGTCGTCATCAAATTCTGGGTGCAGATCGACAACCAGACCCAGCTCGAGCGCTTCACGGACCGCCAGAACACCCCGGAAAAGCAGTGGAAGATCACCGATGAGGACTGGAGGAACCGTGAGAAGTGGGATCTCTATGAGAACGCGGTCAACGAGATGCTGAAGAAGACCAATACCAGCTACGCGCCCTGGCACATCCTGGAGTCGGTGGACAAGAAGTACGCCCGGATCAAGGCCCTCAAGATCGTCATCGCCGCGATCAAGGAGGCGCTTAAGAAGGCAGGGGAAAAATAAAAAAAGGGGACTGCATCAGGCAGTCCCTTTTTCTTTTTATTTTCCGCCTTCCGCGACCTCCCGCACCCGGTCCGACGCGTCCATAAAGGCCTTCGCGACATTGGGGTCGAAGTGGGAGCCCATACCCTCCCTTATAATCGACATGGCCTTCTCGAAGGGCATCCCCTCCTTATAGCTCCGCTTCGAGACCAGCGCGTCGAAGACATCCGCCACCGCCATGATCCGGGCCGAAAGGGGGATCTCCTGGCCCGAAAGGCCGGAGGGATAGCCCGAACCATTCCACTTCTCGTGGTGGTAGTGGGCCAGGTTCATGGCTTCGTTCAGGTAACCGCTCTCCTCCTCGCCCACGGAGGCGATCACGCCCTCTATGATCTTCGCGCCTTCCGCGGAATGGGTCTTCATGAGCTCGAATTCTTCCTTCGTAAGCCTTCCCGGCTTATTCAGGATGCTGTCCGGGATCACGATCTTGCCGATATCGTGGAGCGGCGCCGAGGCGACCACATCCTCGACAAAGCGGTCTGACAGCTGATCCGCATAAATACCCTCCTTTTTCATCTGGTCCGTAATGATCCGGGTATAGGAGGCGGTATTCTTGATGTGCATCCCGGTATTCTTGTCCCGGCTCTCGACCAGGTTGGCCATCGTGTTGATCATGCCGGTCTGGAAACGGGAGATCGTCTCGCTCTTTTTCTGGATCTCCGTGATATAGTTCGCCGTATCATGGGCGTTCTTATTGATGGCGTGATAGAGATTCTCGATCTCGTCGCCGGTCCGGATGTCAAGGCCGTCAATCATATCAAGCGCAGACTCCCGGGTCTCTTCATTCTCAAAATCAAGGGCGCCGGCCGCAGCCGCCAGGGAATTGATCGGATCAACGATATGCCGCCTTGAAAGCTCGATCCCCGTAAAGAGAATGATGATGAAGAATCCGAAATAAAGCGACAGGATCTTCGCCACAAAAGTCCGCTCCCGCCCCAGAAGCTCCGGCATGGAAATGTCCACGGCCACGTAGCACTTGCAGTTTCCGGCGCTGTCGTAGACGGGGCGATACACCGTCAAAAGCCACCCGAAGGTGTCGTTGGTGACGATCGGATCGATCGCCTCCCCCTTTAAGAGCGCGGGGATGTATTCGGCAAAGCTTTCGTCGAAGGGCACCAGGTCCCCCGGTTTTCCGCCCTCCAGCTCCGGCGTGTCGAGGTCGAAAACCACGTGGCAGCCATCCTCCCGGATCTGGTAGGCGTACAGATAGGCGATTGAATCCGTGCTGTTCCAGATCTTCTCGAGCGCGCTTTTCATTTCCAGATAGCCCGGAGCCGCTTCCCCCTGCTCGATATAGGAATCCACTTTCTCCGGATCGACATAAGAGGCCGCGAGCTGGGAGAAATTGCCGGCAATATCCGCCTGTTCCTCCAGAACGACCTCCTCAAACTGCCTGAGACTGATCAGGGAGATGACAAACGCGATCAGCGTCACCGAGGCGGAGAGGATCAGCAGCACTTTCGAGCGGAGCGACAGGCCGCGTTTCCTGCCATCGCCCACCAGGGTCGTAATCGAGGCAGCCGAATCCTTCCAACGGGTGAAGTTGAAGAAGGCGGAAGCGCTTTTGGGAAGGAAATGCAGGATCAGGACGACAAGCAGCACACTGACAGCCTTGTCCCCCAGATCATAGATCAGATCCGCGAGAAGCTGGGCGGAAAACTCGTTGAATAAAAATGAGTCGTAAATCCTGTGAGCCAGTCCGCTGGAAATTCCCTCCCCGATGCCTCCGCCGTACAAAAACCAGGTCAGGATCGAACCGCCCCCTCCTCCCAGAACGGCCAGGATCGCGATTGGAATCAGCAGGCGGAATGAAAGACGATAAAAATCCTTTTGGGAAAAGTAAGCCGAAGCGACCGCGATGAGGACGCTGACCAGGCTGTAATAAGCATTGATCGAATCTCCCGGAATGCTGCTGAGCAGATTGGAAAGGAAACCGACCAGGATTCCCGGAAGATAGCCTCCGACCGCGGCCGTCAATATCGTTCCGATCGAATCCAGATAGACGGGCAGCCCGAAACGACCGGCAAGAAGGACGCCGATATTGTTGATGACGATTCCCGAGAGGATCAGGCCGCAAAGAGCCGGAAAAAATCTCTTATTCATAACGTTATTGCTGCTCTTATTCTTCATCAGTTCCCCCTTCTTCGCGATGCATGTCCCTATCCGCACCGCTTTTGCGCAAATATTAAGCCATTCAGGTCCTAAGGCCCCCTTAATCGGCGTTAAGCGCAAACAGATAATCACAGGACGCTTATTATATTATACCCCCCGCAGGTTTGACAGGCAAGCCGGAAGCGTGAATTCCCCCTTTTCAACCCCTCCTCTTTGCGGTAAAATACTGATATGAATGAAAAAGCCTTACACACACTTGAATTCGATAAGATCATAAACCTGCTCACGGAGCGCGCATCCAGCGCGCCCGGGAAGGCTCTGTGCGCGAAGACCCATCCGCTGACCGATATCCGGGAAATAGACCGGCTGCAGGAGGAGACAGCCGCAGCGGTTTCGCGCGTTTTTGCCCGGGGCAGCATCTCCTTTGGAAACAATTCGGACGTCCGAGGCTCCCTGCTCCGCCTGGATCTGGGCTCCGCCCTCTCCATCCGCGAAATCCTTGCGGTCACGAAGCTTCTTGAAAATGCGGGTACCGTCCGGAATTACGGAAAAAAACAGCGGGAGGACGCTCCGGACGACGTTCTCAGCCCTCTGTTCGAGGTCCTGGAATCCCTTCCCCAGATAACGGGAGAAGTCCGGCGCTGCATCCTCTCCGAGGAGGAGATCTCCGACAACGCCTCTCCGAAGCTCCGGCAGATCCGCCGCTCCATCAAGCTGGCCGGCGACCGGATCCATTCCGAGCTCAGCCGCATCATCGCCGCTCACGGCAAGGATTACCTCCAGGACAGCCTGGTCACGACCCGGGACGGCCGCTACTGCGTTCCCGTCAAATCCGAATACAAGGGCCAGGTCGGCGGCATCGTCCACGACATGAGCTCTTCCGGATCCACCCTCTTTATCGAGCCTACCGCCGTCGTCAACCTGAACAACGAGATACGCCAGCTCGAGGGGGATGAACAGAAGGAGATTGAAGCCATCCTGGCCCGTCTCTCCGAGATGCTGAACGGCGAAGCCGGCTTCATCCGCCAGGACTACGAGGTGCTGACCGCCCTCGACTATATCTTCGCCCGGGCCTCACTGGCGATCTCCATGGACGCGACCCGGCCGCTTGTCAACAGCGAGGGCATCCTGGACCTCAAGAAAGCCCGCCATCCCATGATCGACAAGAAGAAGGTCGTCCCCACCGACATCCGCCTGGGCGAAACCTTCGACCTCCTGGTCATCACCGGCCCCAACACCGGCGGCAAGACGGTGACGCTCAAGACCAGCGGACTTTTGACGCTCATGGGCCTTTCGGGGCTCCATATTCCGGCGGCGGACCGCAGCCGGATCGCCCTGTTCGAGGAAGTCTACGCGGATATCGGGGATGAGCAGAGCATCGAGCAGAGTCTTTCGACCTTCTCGTCCCATATGAAAAACATCGTTGAGTTCCTGAAAACCGCCGACGAGTGCTCCCTGGTCCTCTTTGACGAGCTGGGGGCCGGCACCGACCCGACGGAAGGCGCCGCCCTGGCCGTCGCGATCCTGGACAGCCTTCACGCAAGGGGGATCCGGACCCTGGCGACGACCCATTACAGCGAGATCAAGGTCTACGCCCTGCGGACTCCCGGCGTTGAAAACGCCTCCTGCGAGTTTGACGTATCGACGCTCTCGCCCACCTACCGCCTGCTCATCGGGGTTCCGGGAAAGAGCAACGCTTTCGCCATCTCCAAAAAGCTGGGGCTTTCCGACGCGATCATCAACGACGCCAGAAATCTCCTCAGCGATCAGGCCGAATCCTTCGAGGACGTCATCTCCGACCTGGAGAGCAAGCGGATCTCGCTTGAAAATGAAAGGCTGGAGGCCGAACGGACCCGCAGGGAGATCGAAGCCCTGAAAAAAGATCTCGCTTTCCAGAAGGAACACCTCTCGGAGCAGAAGAAAAAGCTCATTGCCGAATCCCAGATCGAGGCCCGGAAAATCCTGGAGGACGCGAAGGCCTACGCGGACAAGCAGATCGCCTTTTTCGCCCGGCAGGGGGGGATCCCTTCGGGGCGGGAACTGGAGAAAGAAAGAGACGCTCTCCGCACCCGCATCAACGAGCTGCACAGCCAGACCTCCGACATCGGAACGGCAGGAAAGAGCGGAAATCTGAAAAAGGAGGAGCTGAAGGCCGGAGACCCGGTCCGGGTTCTCTCCCTCAACCTCAAAGGCACCGTCAGCTCCCTTCCGGACGCCAAAGGCCAGCTCTTCGTAACCTGCGGCATCATGCGGATGAAGGTAAAGCTTTCCGATCTTGAAAAACTGGAGGAGAAGGACATCGAGGGACCGGGAATCAAAAAATCTTCCGCCGGAAAGCTCCGGATGGAAAAATCCAAAACCGCGACCGGCGAGATCAATCTTCTCGGCATGACGGTAGACGAGGCGGTGATGGAGCTCGACAAATTCATCGACAACGCCGCGATCGCCCATCTCCCCAGCATCCGTATCGTACACGGCAAGGGAACCGGCAAGCTCCGCCAGGGCGTCCAGCAATACTTAAAGCGGAACAGGCACATAAAGAGCTTCCGGCTCGGCGAGTACGGAGAAGGCGACGCCGGCGTAACGATCGCGGAGCTTAAATAATCGGAAGGAAGGTAAGAATATGGCTGCCAGACAGAAAATACTTATCGTAGACGACGACAACAATATAGCCGAGCTGATCTCTCTATATCTGACGAAGGAGATGTTCGAGACCCGGATCGCCGGCGACGGCGAGGAAGCCCTGACTTACTTCCGCGAATTCGACCCCAACCTCGTGATCCTGGATCTCATGCTTCCGGGAAAAGACGGCTACGAGGTCTGCCGGGAGATCCGCCAGATCCGGGATACGCCCATCATCATGCTGTCCGCCAAAGGCGAAACCTTCGACAAGGTCCTGGGACTTGAGCTCGGCGCCGACGACTACGTCATCAAGCCTTTTGACTCCAAGGAGCTGGTCGCCCGGGTCAAGGCGGTTCTCCGCCGCTACAAGACCGCGCCGGCCAAGACTCCCAGCGAGACCCCCAACGCGAAGATCGTAGAATACCCCCACCTGGTTGTCAACCAGACGAACTATTCCGTCATCTATAACGACCAGTCCATCGATATGCCCCCCAAGGAAATCGAGCTGCTGTATTTCATCGCCTCCCACCCCAATCAGGTCTTTACCCGCGAGCAGCTCCTTGACCACATCTGGGGCTTCGACTACATCGGCGATACCCGCACCGTCGATGTCCATATCAAAAGGCTCCGGGAGAAGATCAAGGATTACGGCAACTGGTCCATCGCCACGGTCTGGGGCATCGGCTATAAATTCGAAGTAAAGCGGAGCTGATCTTTTGAAAGGCAGAAAATGAAAAAACGTCTCTATCTCAAATTCATCGGCGCCTATGTGCTTCTGGCCGTTGTTGAGCTGCTCGTCATCACCTCTCTGGGACGGCAGCTCATTTTTGACGAGCTTATAAAGAACCGCGCCGAAGCCCTCTACGCCGAGGCCGGCCGGATGGCAAAGCAGAAAGACCTCGTCCTCTTCAGGGACCAGTCCGAAACGGAAAACGCCTTCCGCAACCTGCAGCTGATCGCGTCCGCCTCCAAGTGCGCGATCCGCCTTCTGGACCGGGAAGGAAGGGAGATCATCAACACCTCCGCGCCTTTGGACCTTGAGGATCCCAACATCATCGAAAACTTTGATTACGCGGCTTTCGGACCGAAATATTACGAGGTCAGCCGCTTTTTCGGACAATATGAGGAGGACGTTCTCTCCGTCATCTATCCCATCACCCAGGGGCTTTCGACCCGGGGCTATCTGGCGGTCAGCGTTCCGATAACCAGCATCCAGGAGGAGATCTCCGGGCTTATGAAGCCCTTCCTCATCGTCGGGATTGTGAATTTCTTTCTTTCATTTTCCATCCTGCTCTTCTTCGGCTTCTACGTCTATTACCCCCTCGGCGAGATCATAACCGCGGCCAAAGCTTTCGCCTCCGGGGATCTCTCCCACAAGATCGATATCCCCAATCACGACGAGATGGGCTATCTGGCGGATACGCTGAATGTCATGGCAGCGGAGCTCAAGAAAAATGAAGAATACCAGAAAACCTTCATCTCCAACGTAAGCCACGATTTCCGCTCCCCCCTGACCTCCATCAAGGGCTTTACCGAGGCCATGACCGACGGAACGATCCCGCCGGAGCTGCATGAGCGCTACCTCGGCATCATCGCCCAGGAAACCGAGCGTTTGGAAAAGCTGACCAAATCCGTGATGACCCTGGAGAATATGGACATGAATAAGGCAGTCCTTTGCAAAAGCGACTTCGACATCAACAGCGTCCTTAAAAACACAGCAGAGTTCTTCGAGGGAAGCTGCCGCAAAAAGAAGATCAGCATCAACCTGGTCCTGACCGGCCGGACCCTGATGGTCCACGCGGATAAAGAAAAAATCGAGCAGGTCATCTATAACCTGCTCGACAACGCCATAAAATTCAGTGAAAAAAATTCGGAGATCAAGTTGGAGACGACGCTCCGCCACGGCAAATGCGAGATCTCCGTCAAGGACGAAGGCTGCGGGATCCCGGAAAATGAACAGAACCTGATCTACGACCGCTTCTTCAAGAGCGACTCCTCCCGGGGACGGGACCGCAAGGGTTCCGGTCTCGGGCTCTCGATCGTGAAGGAGATCATAGCCGCCCACGGCCAGACGATCCGCGTCGTCAGCACGGAAAATGTCGGCACCGAGTTCGTCTTCACCCTGGATCCGGTTTAAAAATCTTTTGCGGGCCTGTCCAAATAGCGGACGCGGTCTCCCAGGATAAGGGTTCGCGCCCGGCCGGGAACAAGCCGGCCGATCGTCTCTCCCGGAATTCCGGCAGCCTTAAGCCGGGCAAGATAGCTTTCCGGGTCCGCTAAAACCGCCAGAAAGGAGTCCGCGGAAGCCCCGTAATAGGGATCGATATCAAAATATTCCAGAATCTCGATCGTCTCCTGACGGATCGGGATTTTTTTTATATCGACGCAAAGGCCCGAGCGGAAGAATTCCCCTGCGCGCCAAAGCGAAGAAAAGATGCCTCCCCGGCCGGCTGAGGAATAATAAAGGGCTTCCTCCGGGACCGGGACTGCCCTCTCCCTGACGGCTTCGGCCGCCATCCGAAGAAAAAAGGAAGGAAAGTGCCCGGCCAGTTCCCGGCTCCTCCGGCTCATAAGCAGCCGGGTCTCCTCCAGGGCGACGGCGTTGGCGGCGACTATACAGGCTCCGTTCATTCCGCATTCTCCCCGCTCTCCGGGTTTTCTTCGCCTTCCGGATTTTCCCCGGCAGCTGCCCTCGCGGCCATCTCCGCAAGCTCCTGGTCCAGAGTCGTCATCGTGATCTCTATCTCCCAGTTATTCAGCTTTTCCTCCAGGCTCTCAAAGCTTTCCGCGTCAAACGCTTCCTCAAGATCCGCCAGCAGCTCTTCCTCCGCGCCGCCGGTTCCAACCGTATAACGGGCCGGCGACATGATATAATCGCTCGTATTGTAAAGTTCGCTTCCGGCCTCCTGGCCGTCTGTCACGATATCTTTGTAAAGCTCAGCTGACAGGCCCCTGTGCGGCTCCTGATCGAGCCGGATATAGCCCACCGGCTTATCTGGATCCGCGGTAAAGACGGCTGAAGCCGGCTCTTCAGCCAGGATCTTTGTCCGGTAGCTGATCTGACGGCTGCCGGGCCTGCTCTCCAGGCCGAAGATATCAAAGCGGAGGATCGTTCCGTTTACGCTGCCCTTGATATAGATCGGGGCGGAAGTATTATTCGTAAAAATGAAATCCTTTCCCCCTGATTCCGAGATTGCGGCGTCCCGGGAGGGTTCCACGTAGCCGACGATCATGGAGTGGCTGCTTCTTTCATTTACCTCAAGCTCCGCCGCCATCACCGCCTGGTAGAGCGTCGTGGAAACCTGGCAGATACCTCCGCCGTAAGTATCTACGACTGCCCCCTCTTCATAGGAATGCGCGAGCGCGTAACCGTTTTCAGCCGTAAAAGGAACCAGCTTTTCAAGCGTTGAAAAGCTCTCTCCCGGCTCAAGCATGGTATCGGAAATCAATTCCATGGCGTTCATGATATTCTGCATCCGTTCGGGCTGACTTCCGACAGCGTCCGTCTCCCCGACGCCGAGGCGGTCCCGGATCTTCAGCAGTTCTTCCCGCCGTTCTCCCTGCCCGATCTTCTGCGTCTTCAGCTCGATACGGGGCTCTCCCTCCGTCCATCCGCTCGACAGATAGATCATTAGATGGCTGAAGGCGGACTGCACATCCAGCTTCTCGCCGTCGGATCCCTCCGTCACATAGGGTTCCGTCCCCTGAAAGATCAGTTCGGATTCCACCGGCTCCACATAAATCTCGTCCGCAATATGCCTGAGAAACGCCCGGAGCTTGTTTTCATCGTAAGAGCGGTTCAGGGGCAGGTCAATTCCTTCCCGCCGCGCCGCGGTCATTTTCTTAAAGCGGGCGATCAGATTCCCGGACAGGCCCTGGCTTACAGCTTCCCCGACGACTTCCGGGTTATCCCAGCCGCAGCCAAGCTCCGCAATCGGGACCGTAAACTCCCTGCCGGAAACCTCCGCGGTGAGAACATGCTCCGACAGTTCCTTAACGGCCTCCTCCACCTTTTCGGCCGCCTCCTTCGAGGTCAGCCCGGAGACATCCAGATTCCCGATCTTCACTCCCTCAAGAATCCTCCTGCCGTCCGCCAGCCGGCTGACAGCTGCTCCTTCCGCATCCGCCGCGGCGGAAGCGGATACGTCCGCCTCCTTCGCCGCGGATGCGGCTGCCTCAACGCTTTCCGCTGCCGCGGACTCATAGGAAGCTTCCGCCAGAGCCGGCGCGGCAAGACTCAGGATCATGGTTGCGGCAAGGATGACGGCTATAATGATAACAACGATCCGCTGTTTTTTTCTATCCATCATAAGAATCACCTCCAATATTCTGTAAAGGAAGGAATGAAACCCGGCTTCCGGCTTTCTCTCCTTCCGGCTTCCCGGCCCGGACGGCTAAGACGCCCGTCCGGGCCGGACGCCCCGCAAAGACCTGCGGAGATTCCGTGTGAAAGCTGTCAGCTGACGGCGACCCGAATCCTCCGGCGCTTTCATCCCGCGGAGCGAAACTGAAAATCTGTCAGACAAGCGGATAGCGGTCCGTAAGTCCCTTCACCAGAAGGCGGGCTTTCTCCACGTTCTCTTCCCCGGCAATGACAAGCGCGATCGCCTCCGCAATGGTATCCATATCTTCCTCCACCATTCCGCGGGTCGTAACCGCCGGCGTTCCGAGCCGGATCCCCGACGTGACGAACGGAGATCTGGGATCCCGGGGAACCGTGTTTTTATTTGCCGTAATATGGGCGGAATCAAGCCTGGCCTCCAGCTCCTTGCCGGTAAGCTCGCTGCCCGTAAGATCGATCAGCATGAGATGGTTGTCCGTTCCCCCGCTCACGATCCTGACTCCGCGCTCGATAAGGCCCTTCGAGAGCGCCTGGGCGTTCTTGACGACCTGGCGGGCGTAAGCTTTGTACTCGGGCTGCATGTCCTCTTTCAGCATGACCGCCTTGGCCGCAATGACATGCATGAGCGGGCCGCCCTGAGTTCCCGGGAAAATGGCTTTATTGAACTTGTGCTCTTTCGCGAACTCCGCTGTGGAAAGGATCATCCCGCCCCTGGGTCCCCGCAGCGTCTTGTGGGTCGTCGTCGTCACGACGTGGGCGTAGGGGAAGGGACTCGGATGGCAGCCTGTGGCTACAAGACCCGCGATATGGGCGATATCGACCATAAAATACGCGCCGACGGAATCGGCGATCTCGCGGATCCTCTTGAAATCGATTACGCGGCAGTAAGCAGAAGCGCCGGCGATGATCAGCTTCGGACGGCATTCAAGCGCGATCCGCTCGCAGGCGTCATAGTCCAGAAAACCGTTCGCGTCCACCCCATAGGGAACGGCCTTAAAATAATTGCCGGAGACATTGGCCGGCGAACCATGCGTGAGATGCCCGCCTTCATCCAGGCTCATCCCCATAAAAGTATCACCCGGCTCAAGAAGGGCGTATAGGACGGCCAGGTTGGCCTGGGCGCCGGAATGGGGCTGGACGTTCGCGTAGCTGCAGCCGAAAAGCTCTTTTGCCCTTTCAATAGCCAGCGTCTCGATCCCATCTACACACTCGCATCCCCCATAATAGCGATGTCCGGGGTAGCCCTCCGCGTACTTGTTGGTCAGGATCGAGCCCATGGCGGACATGACTGCTTTGGAGGTCCAGTTTTCCGAAGCGATCAGCTCGATATGCGAATTCTGGCGTCTTTCCTCCTCCTCAATCAGCCTTGCGACATCAGGATCCGTGCTTCGGATATCCTCAATCGTATACATAATAATAGTTCCTCCTCTTAATATAATGAAACCTAATCCCTGGGTTCGGGGGCTATCCGGTCTCCCTTCCCGCGCATATTCGCGAACTTCGTATATTCGGGAAGCCAGACCAGCTTAACCGTTCCAATCGGGCCGTTTCTCTGTTTTGCGATGATAATCTCCGCAACGCCTCTCTCTTCCGTATCTTTATGATAGTAATCGTCCCTGTAGATAAACATGACAACGTCCGCGTCCTGCTCGATCGCTCCGGATTCCCGGAGGTCGGAGAGGATCGGGCGATGGTCGTCCCTCTGCTCCACGCTCCGGTTGAGCTGGGAAAGAGCCACAATCGGAATATTAAGCTCGCGGGCCAGGGATTTTAAAGCGCGGGAAATATCCGAGATCTCCTGCTGCCTGTTGTCGGAACGTCCGCCGTTTCCGGCCATAAGCTGGAGATAATCGATAAAAATGATTTTGATGTCAAAGTCCAGCTTGTATTTTCTCGCCTTCGAGCGAAATTCCTGGATGCCGATACCGGGCGTATCGTCGATGACGAGCTGGGAATTGCTGATGATCCCCGCGCCTTCGACAAGTTTCTCCCATTCGTCGTCCTTCAGCTTCCCGGTCCTGAGCGCCTGGGCGTTGACCCGGGACTCCAGCGCGAAAAGACGGTTCATAAGCTGGTCCCTGGACATCTCCAGAGAAAAAACCGCGCAGGGGATCCCCTGCCGGAAAGCCATATACTCGGCAATGTTGAGAACGAAAGCCGTTTTGCCCATGGAGGGCCGGGCCGCAATCAGGATAAAATCCGAATTCTGGAAACCGGAAGTCTTATTGTCCAGATCGATAAAGCCCGTGGGCAGGCCGGTTACGCGTCCTTTGGATTTCGAGGCTTCCTCGATCCGTTCGAGGGCCATGAGGACGACGTCGCGGATCGGGACAAATTCCCCGCTTGACTTCTGCTGGAGGACCTCAAAGACATTTTTCTCCGTCTTCTCGAGGATCTCCTTTATATCAGACTTTCCCTGATAGCAGTCGTTCTCTATCTCCGAAGTCACCCGTATGATCCTTCTTAAGAGCGCCTTCTCCGCCACGATCTCGGCGTAATAGCGCACGTTCGCGGAAGTCGGAACCGCCGACAGGATATCCCGGACAAAACTCATATCCGTAAGCTCTGGGGGGACGTCCTTCTCCATAAGACGATCCTGCAGGGTGATCACGTCGACCGGCTTGCCCTCCTCGTTGAGCTCCCGCATGGCTTCAAAGATCATGCCGTACTGCCGCTCATAGAAGTCCTCCCTGTCAAGGATCTCCACGGCCGTCATGACCGCTTCCTTTCCCAGCAGCATCGATCCTATGACCGACTTTTCCGCCTCGGTAGAATGGGGCGGGATCCGCCTTATAAGCGATTCCTCCATAGCTTACATCTCTTTCACGATGACCTTCAGCTCAGCCGTAACCTTCGGATGGATCCGGATGCTGACCGAAGATTCGCCCAGCTCCCGCAGGGGGGCTTCCAGATTCATCTTTTTCTTATCGAGTTCAATTCCCAGCTGCTCCTTCGCCGCGTCGGCAATCTCCCGGGTCGAAACCGAACCGAAGGACTTGCCCCCGGCGCCGACCTTGATCCCGACGGTAACGGATTTGCTCTCCAGATCCCGGGCAAAAGCCCTGGCCTCCTCCAGCTGCGCTTCCGCAATGCGGGCTTCATTTTTCTTCTTGAGCTGGATATCCTTCATGTTCTTCGGATTGGCTTCCAAAGCCAGCTTTTTCGGAAAAAGCATGTTGCGGGCGTAGCCGTCCGAAACATTCACAATGTCATCCTTTTTTCCAACAGACTTTACGTCTTCCAGCAAAATTACCTTCATCAGATTTCTCCTTCCTCCTGCATCTCAATGATCGTGTTCTTTAATAGCTCCGCCGCCGCCGAAACCGTCTGGCCCGCAAGCTGGGCTCCGGCAATATTCAGGTGGCCGCCGCCGCCCAGCCTTTCCATGATGAGCTGGACGTTAACCTCGTCGATGGCCCGGGCGCTGATGTAGATCTGCCCGTTATAATCCGTGAGAACGAAAGAGGCCTTCACCCCGACGACAGACAAAAGCTCGTTGGCCGCCTGGGCCGCCACCACCGTCGGGCTCTTCAGCCCGTAGCTCTCGCACTCGGATATGGCGTAGCAGGACTCGAAGATCTCGGCGTCGGCCAGCGTCTTGGACTTCGCGCGCAGATCCTCCATCCTCTCCCGGAACATCTTCCGGATCCTCGTGACGTCCGCTCCGTTCCTTCTCAGGTAGGCCGCGGCCTCAAAGGTCCGAACGCCGGTCCGGGTCAGGAAATTGGAGGTGTCCATCATGATGCCCGCGTAGAGGCAGTCCGCCTCCATGGCCTTCAGCTTCAGCTTCTCGTCAAAATACTGAACGATCTCGGACACCATCTCGCAGGCGCTGGAGGCGTAAGGCTCTATATAGGACAAAACCGCGTTGGCAATGATATCCTTTCCCTGCCGGTGGTGGTCCAGGACGACGACGGAATCCGTCATATACAGGAGCTCTTCGCACTCTGTATAGTTCGGCTTGTTCGTATCGACGACGATGACAACCGAATTCTCGGATACAATCGCTTTGGCCTCCCGGGTCCCGATAAACATCTCGCCGCCGTAGTCCGTATTTTTCCGAAAACTTTCGATAAAAGGCTGGATGGCTTCCGGGGGCTCGTCGACCACGATAAACGCCGTTTTCTCGATCGATTTCGCGCAGCGGTAGATTCCCACGGCGGCCCCCAGCGCGTCGAGATCCGGGATCTTGTGGCCCATGATAAAGATCTCGTTTTTCGCGGCCATGATCTCCTTCAGGGCGTGGGCCTTCACCCTGGCCTTTACGCGGGTATACTTCTCGACGGATTCGGTTTTGCCGCCGAAGTATCGGGTATTATAGCCCTCCTTGACGCAGACCTGATCGCCGCCCCGGCCCAAAGCCAGCTCCAGGGCGCTCCTGGCCACCTCCGCGTTCTGCAGGAAGGAGGCGTCTCCGTAGCCGATCCCCATGGAGATCGTAAAGGCGATCTCATTTCCGACATTGACGGTTTTAACCTCTTCAAGAATGGAGAAGCGTTTGGCCTCCAGCTCGTCCAGCGCCTTCTTGCGGATAAGGAAGTAATACTTGTCCTTCTCGGTCTTGCGGACGATTCCGTCCACATCCGTAAAGTACTTATTGATCTTTCTCTCGATCAGCGCGAGAAGGAGGGAGCTGCGGAGCTCGTCCACCCCTTCCAGGGCCTCCTCATAGTTGTCGATGGATAAGAGCCCGCTGACCAGGCGGTTTTCTTCCTGCTCCGCCCTCAGAAGCGCCACATCGGTTTCATCGAAGAGATAGAGCGCGGTCAGCGAATTTTTCTCAAAATCCTCGTCAAAATCAATGAATTCGGTCCCCTCAAGAAGCTCCTCCATCATGATCAGCTGCATGGCCGCCCGGTAGGTCCGGTCATTGAGGCGGACCGTAACTTCCGTCTTCGGCTCCCTGCCGGGAAGGCGCGCCCCCGTGATCTCCGGGAAAATAGCCGCGATGTTCTTATGAAAATGAATATCCCGCCCGCTGATGGTGGAAAAGGCCTCGTTCATCCAGAGCACCGTCCCGTGACTGTCCATAAGCGCATAGGGAAGGACAAACTCCTTGAGGATGCGGTTCTGCACCTGCCCGTAGCGGGCCGCGAAGGAAATCAGCTCTCTCCCGATCCGGCTCCTGGTCCTCCCGTAGAAAAGCCACACGCAGGCCGCGTAGACAGAGATTCCAAGAAAACCGATAAGGCCGGCCCGTGTCCCGGCAAAGATAAATAAAAAGACATCCGTCAGCACCCATAGGATCGCAAAATGAAAAGGTCTCTGCAAATATCGGTTGATCTCTGTCTTTAAATCCATCTCCGCCCTCCGTTCCGGGTTCCGTCAAAAAGAAAAGCCGCCATTACCAGGTAATGACGGCTTTTATTATAACCTAATGTTCAACTTACGTCAATTATCCAAGGCTCACAATCAGACGGCCAAAGATCGATCAATCCTGTACATAGGGCAGAATTGCCAGATGACGGGCGCGCTTGACAGCCAGCGTAAGCGCCCTCTGATGCTTGGCGCAGTTGCCGGTGATCCTTCTCGGAAGGATCTTGCCCCGCTCGGAAATGTATCTCTTAAGCTTATTGACATCCTTGTAGCTGATCTCGCTGTCCTTGCCGCAGAATACGCAGACCTTCTTTCTTCTGCGGAATGCATTGGGTTTTCTCTTAAATCCGCCTTCGCGTCCTTCTGTATTTCTCTGATAAGCCATTTCGACTCTCCTCTCCTAAATCGTTTCTCCCCCGCCGTCAGGCGAACGGGAGCTCTTCCTCTATTCCGTCCGGAATATTCATAAAGCCATCCCCGGCCTCAACAGACGGAGCCGGCAGGCTTTCCTTCTTCGGCGCCTGGGCCTCGCGGCCCTGATTGCTGTTGTAGGCCGCCGCGTTCTGCTGGCTTACCGCCTTGCTCTCCGCGAATTCGATATTATCGACAAGAATCCGGATCCGATAGACCATCTGTCCGTCCCGGCCCTGGTAATTATCATTCTGGAGCTGGCCGTTTAACACGATCTTGGTTCCCTTGTGAATATACTTGTCGACAAATTCCGCCGTACGGCCAAACGCCGTGCAGTCAAAGAAATCCGCATCCGGCTGGCCTTCCCTCTTGAATCTGCGGTCCACCGCTATCGAAAAGCGGGCGACGGTCGTTCCGCTCGCGCCGGCTGAATACCGGACTTCCGGGTCGCGGGTAAGGCGGCCCATCATAACTACTAAATTCATATTTTCACCTCATTCTTCTGATTAAAATCTGTATCATCAAATGGGCGCTGTTTATTCCGCTGTCTCCTCCGCGGCATCCTCAGCCGGAGCCTCTTCAGCCGGAGCCTCTTCCTCTTCAGCCGCTTCAACGGCTTCTTCGACAGGCTCCTCAGCCGGAACTTCCTCTTCGATCTCTTCCTCTTCCGTCTTCTCCGGGTTTACCTTGAAGGTGTCATTCTCATCCTTGCGGACCACCAGGTAGCGCAGGACATTGTCCATGATCCTCATGCGCTTCTCAAGTTCATTCGGGCAATCGCTCTCACCTTCAAACTGGATGAAATAATAGTAGGCTTCCGTCTGCTTCTGAATCTCATAGGCGAGCTTCCGCTTGCCCCACTCCTCTGTCTCTCCGACTACGCCGTCATGGCGGGAAATATATCCCTTTGCCTTCTCGACGACTGCGGCGCGCGCATCGCTGTCAAGCTTTGCGGAGACAACCAGTGCTAATTCGTATTTGTTCATACCGTGTCTTTCCTCCTTCTGGACTTCCGGCTTCCCGTCTTCTTGTTTTTACGGGAGGCAAGGTTTTGTGTGAAACTCTCACAACCAAATAATCTATCATATATTCTGCCTGAAAGCAAGAAAAAAAACAGCAAACGGCAAATATATTTACCGTTTGCTGTAAACACTCCGCAGGGATGCGCGCGGGGCGCATCGCCAGATCAGCAGATAGAAAGCTGCGAATCCGGCGCGGAAAACGGGAAAAGCAAAAACTTTTTCCTCTTCCTGTCATTTACGCCTGCTGCTTAAAGAAGAAGGGCGGCAATTCCCTCCATATCCTTGTGATCCACCGCGCCGCTCTTATTGTAGTCCGCCGCCCGCAGCGCGCTGCCCGACAGTGAACTCTTGCCGGCGACATGCCTGGCCGTAAGAAGAAGGTCGTCAAGACCGACCGACCCGTCCAGACCGGCGTCGCCTAAGGTCAGCTGTTCATACCCATACGCGTAAATGCAGAAATTCCCGCAATTCACGGTCTGGCTGCTGACGGTCACGCCGCCCTTCACGTCCAGCCAGCTGCTCCCGTCATAATAGAAGGACTGCCCCTCGCTTATAGCGGTCGTCTGATAGGTTTTGCTCGCGCCCTCCGCCAAAAAGTAGCGGGCGGAGCCATCCGTAATCTGGACGACCAGCGAAAAGCTCTCTCCTTTCGCGATCTCCACGGCTTTCGACAGGTCCGCCTTGAAGAAACCCTTGTACTCCGTATTTCCGCTCGCGGAGGCTGCTGCCGTTCCGGATTCAGGCTGCGCGGAGTCTGTCAGACCCTTATAGAGCTGAACGCTGAAGGAGACGCCTGCGGGAAGATAGAGACCAATCCGGTCAACGCATACAGCCTGGTCCGGGGTGTAGACATTGGCCGCCTTCGCGGAACGGTTCGTTTTCCAGCTCAAGCCGAGCCCCGTCCCCGTCCAGGAGAAAGCCAGCGGATCCCGGACGATCCCCGGCTCCCTTTCTTCCATGACGAATACGGCCGGATCCTGAAGAGAGGCGTCGTCATAGGAGACCCAGAAAAAGCCGTTCTCATCATATATGGAATCTTCGCCGTAACTGTTCATGGCCAGATACGCGCCGCTTCCCGCCTGGGTCGTTTTCTCATCGTCCCAGCCGATCAGGGTAATGGCGTGATCCGGGCTGGGCTTGCTCCCGCTCCCCCAGGCGGTATAGTAACTATTATTCGCCGTATCCCGCTCTGAATGTGAGTTGTAGCTGACGACCATGGCCCCTTCGCTCTTGAGCAGCTGCTTGATCAGGAGCGTCTGCTGCTCCCAGGCGTCACCTTTCCAGTCGCTCTGCGAGGTGGGCCAGGTTCCCGGCCAGATTACATGGTCGATCAGGGCTATGTCGTCGATCATCTCTTCCGCGCTCAGCGTTTTGCTGATATTGTAAGGATACACGGCCGCGTCTCCCGCCCCGTAGTTCCTGGCCAGGGCCGCGGTCGAATACATATAGCTTCCGGGGCTGTCGTACCAGCTTCTGGTGGGGATAAAGGTATCCGTCTCCCCGTGAAAAACGTCGTAAAGAAGCTGGTATTCCGAAAAATCAGCCCCGCTTCCGTATCCGGCCTTCAGCAGGTTGATCTGCGACGAGTTCATGGTCGCGTAGGTCCAGCAGGTGCTGTAAGCCCCCTGGTCCGACACAGGGGGAAGGTTTTTAATCCGATAGGAGGAGGGGAGCGTCGAAGCGCCGACCAGCAGGGCCTCGTTTTCTTCTGTCCCTCCAAAATCAAGCAGGCTGTCCCCGTAAGCCGGCAGGACGCCGCCTTCGGGCAAAACGCTGCCGTCCGACAGGCTTCGCAGCTCCTCGCCTCCGGCTTCCTCCGCGACGATGTGCGGGTCCGCCTCCTCGTTCGCGGCAAATCCCATCCTCGCGCCGCAGACAATCAATGAAAGGGCTGCCGCAAAAGCGGCTGCTTTTCTAAACTTCATATTATCTTACCTCGATTTTTGAAAAAACTTCTCCAATGGGTTCCCTGATGACCAGATCCGCGGATTCGTCGCGCGTTGTCGCCGACTTGTTGATCAGCACCAGCTTATCTCCCGAAAAATAATCGATGAGACCCGCGGCGGGATAAACCACCAGGGAAGTGCCCCCGATGATCAGGCAGTCCGCTTCGGATATGGCCCTGACCGCTCCGCTGATCGTCGCGTCATCGAGCCCTTCCTCGTAGAGGACGACGTCCGGCTTGACCGTCCCGCCGCATTCATCGCACTTCGGAATCGCTTCCGGGCCTCTCAGGTATTCCGGACCGAAGAATTTCCCGCATCTTGTGCAGTAATTGCGGTGGATGGAGCCGTGGAGTTCATAGACGGTCCTGCTCCCCGCTTTCTGGTGCAGCCCGTCGATATTCTGGGTCACAACAGCAAGCAGCTTCCCCGCCCTCTCCAGCTCAGCCAGTTTCCTGTGGGCCGGATTGGGTTCCACATCCGTGATCAGGATCCGATCCCGGTAGAAACGGTAAAACTCTTCGGGCTGGGCCATGAAAAATGAATGGCTTATGATCAGCTCGGGCGGATACTTGTATTTCATGTTATAGAGCCCGTCCTGGCTCCTGAAATCCGGTATTCCGCTCTCTGTCGAGACGCCGGCGCCGCCGAAAAAAACGATCCGCTTATGCCCATCGATGATCTTCTGCAGCTCTTCTGTTTCCCTGCTCATATCATTCCCCCCTTATCCATCCGTGTCGGCCGCGGCCGGCACTTCATTTTCCATATCATCCCGCTCCCTGGGCCTGTCCGATGAAACCAGTTTTCCCATGACGACGCAGCGGTAAGTATCCGCGGTGGTGCAGGTCGAAAGCGTCACCGTATAATCCGTCTCGCTTAAGGGGACGCTGTTTCCGACCTCCGAAGCGGCCTGCATCCTTTTCTCCCAGGACAGAAAGCCGGGTCCCTTCCCGTAAAAGAGATTGTAGGCTTCCGAATCCACCGGCGTCTCCATGGCCGCATAGACGTGATAGCGGTAATTGCCTTCCGGCGTGAGAATCCAGAAATAGGGAGCGGCGTCATAGGTCTCCTGCAGCCTCAGATACTTCAGCATGCCGAACATGCTCCCGTTCTTCATATTATGCCCGTAGACGACCGTGTTGGGATCCGAGAAATCCGCGGCGTTCATGCAGTCCATGAAAATGGATCCGGCAAAAAGGTCTTCCCTTCTGAAGGTCCTGTGCAGGTAGTAATCGTTATCCTCCCCCCGGCAGACGGGATAGCTGATCGCCGGCTCCGCGTCCACATAGATCCAGCCGACAATGTCGCTGTTGACCGCCTTCAGCGAGGCCCAGTCGGCGCTAAGGGGCGGAGCCGCGTCCTCGATGAGGAGTCCCTCCTCCGGAGAAGCTTCACCTCCCGCCCCGCCGGCATTTTCCCCGCTCCCGGAGACCTCCCTGGGTACGGCGGAGGTCCCATCCCCCTGCCCGGCGAAAGAAGCGTCCCCCCCTCCCGGATGGGTAAATTCATCCTTCAGACCGTCATATTCCTGACTGGCCGCATGGTAGCCGTGATAGATGCCGTAAAGACGCCAGGCGGAAAAAAGAAGCAGGCAGAGCGCGCCCAATATGACGAGCAGGCGCACAAGTTCCCGGATATCATTATTCCGGCTGTTCTTCAGTTTCTTTGTCTTTGTCATGAAAGCCCTTCCTTCGGCTTAAGCCTCCTGTCCTTCCTTCAGCAGTTTCTCGATGCTGACCAGGCGGATCGCCAGGATAAAGATTTCCATCGCCTCCCGAAGCTCCGTCTCGGTCGGGTAGGATGGGGCGATGCGGATATTCCGGTCCCTGGGATCCCTGCCGTAAGGAAAGGTCGCTCCGGCCTCCGTCATCTTGACCCCGGCTTCCGCCGCCCGGGCGACGATTTCTTTGGCGCAGCCGTCCATGGAGTCAAAGGAAATAAAGTAGCCGCCTCTGGGTTTCGTCCACTCTCCGATCTCCGCGTCTCCGATCTCCCGCTCAAGCATGGTCTCGACGAGCTCGAACTTGGGTCTTAAGATCGCGGCGTGTCTGCGCATATGCTCGTGCATATTGGCCATATTGCCGAAGTAGCGCACATGGCGGAGCTGGTTCATCTTGTCATGGCCGATCGTCTGCACCTGCATATACTTTTTAATATCCTTCAGGTTTCTCTGTGAAGCAGCCAGGGCCGCGATTCCGGCTCCGGGGAAAGTGACTTTGGAAGTGGAGATAAACTTATAGACCATATCCGGACGGCCGGCCTTCCGGCATTCCCGCAGGATCTCCAGCAGGTAATCCTGCTTTTTGGGATCGTCATAGAGATGATGGATGGAATAGGCGTTATCCCAATAGATCCGGAAATCTTCCGCCGCCGGATGAAGGTTCGCGAAGCGCAGCACCGTCTCCTCCGAGTAGGTATAACCGGTGGGATTCGCGTATTTCGGCACGCACCAGATTCCCTTGACCGACGGATCATTCTCCACATACTTCTGCACCAGATCCATGTCCGGCCCGTCCTGATAGAGCGGAATGTTGATCATCTCGATCCCGAAAAATTCCGTGATCCGGAAATGCCGGTCATAGCCGGGAACCGGACACAGGAATTTCACCTTGTCAAGCCTGCACCAGGGCGTACTCCCGCAGACCCCATGGGTCATGGATCTCGCCACGGTGTCGAACATGATGTTGAGGGAGGAATTTCCGAAGATGATCATATCCTCCGGCTCCACCTCGGACATCTTGCCCATCAGGTATTTCGCCTCCGGGATTCCGAAAAGGATTCCGTAATTCCGGACGTCCGTCCCGGTCTCATCGTTATAGTAAACCTCGGAATTGAGGACATTCATCATCTGCCTGGACAGATTGAGCTGGGCTGTGGAGGGCTTGCCTCTGGACATATCCAGTTTCAGCCCCTCCGCCTTTTTCGCGTCAAACTGTTTCTGGCGATGGGCCTTTTCCGCAAGAAGCTCCTCCCGGGTCATCTTTCGATACGATTTCATAATAATTTCCTCCTTCCGGTCACGGCAGCCGGATCACGACGCTTCCGCGCCTTTCTTTTCCCATTATCCCCTTTATTTTACGACCAAATGAAGAAGGTGTCAACTGACGCGGAAAGCTTTTGCCGAAGCAAAAGGCGGTTAGTGTTGACGAACCATCAGGCCAATGATAAACTCCCCAATAAACGCACGCATTTGAGGTGAATCTATGTCAATCTGGGAAATCTTTCTCATCGGACTCGGGCTCTCCATGGACGCTTTCGCGGTCTCCATCTGCAAGGGCCTTTCTCTCCGCAGAATCACAGTCGGCCCCGCTCTTGCCGCCGGCTTATGGTTCGGAGGCTTCCAGGCGCTCATGCCGGTTCTCGGCTGGCTTCTCGGCGCCGGCTTTTCCTCCTATATCGAGGCGGTCGATCACTGGATCGTCTTCGCGCTGCTGCTTTTCATAGGCGCGAATATGATCCGGGAAGCGCTTTCTGAAAAAGAAGGAAATGAATCGGCGTCTTCGGAAAACGACCGGGATTTTTCCCCGAAGGCCATGTTCCCCCTCGCCGTCGCCACCAGCATCGACGCGCTGGCTGTCGGGGTTTCCTTCGCTTTTCTGCATACGCCGATCCTGCTGCCTGCCTTCCTCATCGGAACGACGACCTTCGTCTTCGGGGCTTTGGGGATCTGCATCGGTTCCGTCTTCGGCAGCCGCTTTAAGGGGGCCGCGGAGATATGCGGAGGCTGCGTTCTCATCCTGATCGGAAGCCGAATCCTGCTGCAGCATCTGGGCCTGCTCTGAAGCCGCTTTAAAAGACGACTCTTCCCGCGCAGCCGCAGGGAAGCACGAGATCGCTGCCCTTTATCGGAAGGCCGATTTCATCCGCCCGGATCACGGCCGGGCAGTATTTTTTCAAGCTGCTCTTCAGCATATAGGCCATGGTGCCCGGCTGAAGACCGGTCGTATAGGAATTAAGCAGCATAAAAAGAGGCTGATCCGACAGAATCCCGGCCAGCGAAAGCAGCAGGGGGTAGATCGTCTCCTCGATCTTCCAGACCTCTCCTTTGGGACCCCGCCCATAGGAGGGCGGATCCAGGATCACCGCGTCGTAGCGATTTCCGCGGCGCAGCTCTCTTTGGACAAACTTAGTGCAGTCGTCAACGAGCCAGCGGACATTTCGATCCGCAAGGCCGGAGAGGGCTGCATTTTCTTTTGCCCAGGCCACCATGCCTTTCGAAGCGTCCACATGCGTGACCGAAGCGCCGGCCAAAAGCGCCGCCAGCGTCGCGCCGCCTGTGTAGGCGAAAAGGTTCAGGACCCGGATCGGCCTTCCCGCCTGAAGGATCAGTTCTGAGAACCAGTCCCAGTTGACGGCCTGCTCCGGAAAAAGACCGGTGTGCTTAAAGCCCAGCGGCTTCAGCTGAAAAGCCAGCTTCCCGTAGCGGATCTGCCAGGATTCCGGAAGCTTCTTTACGTCCCACTCCCCTCCGCCTTTTGCGCTCCTCTTATAATGGCCGTCTATCTTCGACCATTCAGGACCCTTCGGGGTATTCCAGATGACCTGGGGATCCGGCCTTACCAGGATATACTTTCCCCAGCGCTCCAGCTTTTCCCCCGAAGAGGCGTCCAGGACCTCATACTCTTTCCAGTTTTCAGCTGTCCACATAGCCCATTCCTCCTATCGTATCCCAATCAGCAGAATCCCGCCCGCTCTTCCGCTTCCGAGCCTTTGAAGCAGCTCCCTTACGGAAGACGCGGAAGGCCCCGCCTTCCCGTTTCCCCCCGCGTTATGGGCCACATAGGCCGGCCCGGGGGCTTCCTTTTTTTCGACGTAAATCGTGTGAACCATCGCGCCAAGATCGAAGCGGTCGTTATAGTAGACCAGAAGCAGCGCGGAGGACCTTTCGGCCAGGGAATCAAAATCCTCCTCCGAAAGCGCGGACTCCGTCTCAAAGCCTCTTTTCTCAAAAAATCGAACCAAAGCGGCCGGCGAAGTTCCGAAGCGGCCCGAAAGGCTCATCCCGTCGCCTTCAAAGTTTTGAATCAGTTCCGTGAGATCCGGCCGCTCTTTGCTGAGCGCAAAGAGCGCGTTAAAAGCGGCGATGATCTCGCAGCCCGCGTAAGCCATCGTGGCCTTCCCATAAGAGACGTCAAAATAATCTCCCTGGTTTTCGATGAAGCCGCCGGTTCCTGCGCCAGGCCTCCCTGCAGGCTCCTGTTTTCTTTCTTTTCTTCGAAACGGCCTTCCGCTCTCGCGGACTGACAAAAGATCCCAGAAAAAAAGCAGAAAGCGGTTGGAAAGGATCCGGGGAAGCAGCCGGAGCAGCGCGCCCTTCATTTCCCCCCTCCCTGTTTTAAGGGGATCAGGATCTTGAGCTCGAAATAGGAATTTTCCAACCGGCAGGTCACGCTCCCGCCGTATTTTCCGGCAGCGTAGCGGATGCTGCGGAGTCCGTAGCCGTGATTGCGCTGATCCGTTTTCGTCGTCACCGGGAAGCCTTCTTTTTCATCGAGCTCCCGGCTGCAGTAATTGGACATCATGATGAAGATAAAGCCGCTTCTCTCCGTCACCGTGAGATGGATCAGCCTCTTTTCCGGATCGGGTTCCTGGACCACGCTCTCAATCGCGTTGTCCAGGGCGTTGCCGAAGATCGAGCAGATATCCGTCACATGGATCGCGGAGAGGATCTGCCCGTCGACCACACAGGTAAACTTGATCCGGTTTTTCCTCATCACAGCCGTCTTTCCGGCAATCAGGGTATCTAAAACCGCGTTATCGGTCTGGGTCTCCGGCCGGTAGACTTCCAGCTCATCCTCCAGGCGGGACAGCCATTCTTCCCTCTTTTCCGGATCCATTTCCGCCCTGAGTCCCGCAATCTGGTGTTTCAGGTCATGATACTTGATATTGACAAGCTCGATTCCCTGCTGGTAAGTGCGGTACTGATCGTACTGGGCGCTCAGGACCGTATTCATGACCGCGGTCTCTTTCTCCATGATAAGCTCGCCCATCCGGCTCTGATAGGCGTACATAACCGCCACGCCGGCCAGATCCACCATGGTGCGCAGGATAAAGATATCCCTCTCAAACTGGACGGAGAAAGGGGTCCTCGCGTCCAGAAAGCTGATATTGGAGAAGGTAAACGCCATGATGGCAATCAGAAAGACCGATACCGCTTCCCTCCAGGTAATCGAAGCGAAGAAGCCGCGGTTAAGGCTCCTGCTGAAGAATACGCCCGAAAGAAAGACGATCCCGTTCACGATAAGGACGTTCGCGATCCGAAACGCGGTCTCGCCGGGAGGAAATCCCAGGAAGAAGTATTCCATCTGCCATTCCAGCGAGGCGGCAAACTCCGCGGTCATAAAAGCGGTCATGGTAAAATGAAAAGCCGCCACCTTCGTCAGGCTATAGGAGCTGTAAACGAAAACCCCCATAAAAATGACCGCCGCGGACATGCAGGGGATCCAAAATACCAGGGGCAGATCCCCCGTAAGCTCCATGAAAGCCGTCTGCAGCACGAGAAAGAAGGCGGCCTTGATGATAAAAACCCGCCTTCCGTCCCTCCGGGGCAAAAAGGCGCACAGGGAGACAGCCGCCCCCCATTCGGAAAACGCGGAGAGAAAACGAGGGATATCAAAAAAAGCTGATGAGCTGTTCATTTCTTCCTTTCTCCTCAGGTCCTTCCCAGATAATCCGCCAGCGCCGCCATAAAATCATTCTTCCGGGCCCGGCTGATCAGAAGCTTCTCCCCGTTCACCAGGCAGGCGCTGCCTTCGACCCCCCCGATATGCAGGAGGTTGACGAGATAACCTTTATTGCAGCGGAAAAAGCCATGCGGGCCAAGTTCCCTTTCCAGATCTGCCATCTTTCCCCGGATCCGGTAATCCCCGGTTTTCGTGTGATAGACGATATTATGCCCTTCGCTTTCAATATAATAGATTTCTTCGGTATTGGTCCGGATATAACCGGAAGCCAGCGGGATGACGACCATGTGGCCTTCACTCCGGGAAGCCCGCTCGATAGCCCTGGTCAGCTTTGAGGCGAAAGCGAAATAGGAGACCGGCTTAAGGACATAATCAACTGCGTCCACGGCGTAGCCCCGGATCGCGTAATCGATTCGGTTCGTGATGAACATGATCACCACCTTCCGGTCCATCTGGCGGATCTTCTCCGCCGCGGTCATTCCGTCCATGAAGCGCATCTGTATATCCATGAGAATGATATCAAACTCGTCTTTGTAGCCCTCCGCGATCTCATCCCCGTCTTTAAACCGGACAGTCCGGAAATTGCCGCCATTCTCCAGCCGATAGCGCTCAATGAAACCCATTAGCTTCATGGCGCTGGCGTCTTCATCTTCTACCACAGCGATTCTGATCATGCCATCTTTCCTTTTTGCTTCTTCACTCATCCCATCCGTCATAAAAACGGACATTGGCCGCAACGTTCAAAGCGATCTCCCCCTCCCCGGTTTCGACATCCTCGAGATCCGTTACGGGCGGGAGCGAAGGATCCTCTTCAGAGAGCTCAAAGCGGATCCAGTCCGCTTCCTCTTCAATCAGGTTCCTGACCGCGTTGTCGAGATCATAGCCGACCGCCCTGCAGCCGGCCAGATCCACAAAACGCCCCTCATAGCCGCCATCCTCTGTCTTCTTAAAAATAGCCGGATATGTAAATTTCATCTATATTCCTCCTTCTCACAGAAGATAACCTGAAACAAAAAGCGCCAGGGATGCGAGAATAAAAAGACACATCCCGAAATTCTTAATTGCGGCCGGAACGCCGCAGCTAAGAGGAAGTTCTTTCTCCTGCCGGACAAAAACGAGCCTTGAAAGGCCGGAAAAGAAGAAGACTCCCCCGACGGCCGCAATCCCCAATACCAGCATGAGATAGCCGATATAGACGAGGGGGCCCGCCGGAATCTTCGAAAATTCCATCAGCTCGTCCAGTTCGACGCCGGCCAGCAGTTTTTTTGCCAGTTCAACCGAAAGGATCCCGCCGTTGAAATTAACCAGCATATGGAGCAGGATCGTGTTCCGGAGCTTTCCGGTCCGCAAATAGACGTAGGCGAAGATCCCTCCCAGAAAAGCCGCGTAAAAGAACTGGTTGAGGTTCCCGTGGAAAAGGCCGAAAAGGAGGCCGGAAAGGAGAATCGCCAGCTTCTCCCCGTAAGGGCGGAGACGGTCGATCAGGAATTTCCTGAAAACCAGCTCCTCGAATACCGGAGCCATGATGACAAAGAAGACGAAGCGGGGCAGGAGCGCCCCCTGGTCCGCCAGAAGCTCTACCGTATTCCGACCCTCCGCCCCCGTCACTTTTTCCAGAAGATTCACCGCGAAGATTCCCAGGTAATTGCCAGCGTACATGAAGAAGAAGCTGACAAAGAAAGCCTTAAAGAGGAGCCCTGCGGGCCTCGTATCGCCCTTTGGAGAAGACTTCGGAATCCTTCGGAAGACCAGCCAGCCGGCCGGAACCCCGATCAGGTAGATCGGCAGCATGTTGAAGATCCAGAAGGCCCAGCCTTCTTCCCCGGAAAGCAGGCCGAAATCGACGAGCAGCGTAAGGGAAATCCCGGATAAAAGCTGTCCCAGCGTACTGGCTCCGAGAAAGACAAAAAGGGCCAGGCCGCAGCGGGAAAAGACCCGTTTTGCGGCTTTAAGGGCCTCCGCGTCCGGAAAAGAGAGAGGCGGCAGGGGACGGCGGCAGACCGGTTCAAGCAGCCTGGGGGTCACCACGAAGAAGGCGAGGCCCAGCAGCACGTTCACAAACGAAGCCAGGACAAGGCCCAGTGCCCCGTGGCCCTTGACCGTAAGGACGGCAATGCAGGCGACGTCCGGCAGCAGCCCGAAATAGAGAAAGAAGATCTGGACATACTGCTTGACCATCTTCCCGGCGTTCACCGGCACAGACAGGTCGATAAAGGTCCCGATCATGGTGGAGAAGAAATCAATCGTCACGACAAAGAGCAGGCTGCCGGCGACCTCAAGCGGACCGGCCGAAAGAAGGAGGCCCGCAAGGAGCATGCCGGGAAGCAGATCGAGAAGGCAGTTCACCCCGCCGCCAAGGATGGAATAGAAGATCTTGGAAGCCGAGCTCTCCGGGATGCTCCGGAAAAATTCCATCTTGGTATCCTCGCCCAGCGGATTTCCGAGCGAGCGGAAGAAAACCAGAACCCCCAGAAGATAGGTCACCGGCGCGAAGCTGGAAGAATCGGCGATAAAACGCGTAACCAGCGCCGTCCCGACCCCTGCGGCCAGGTAGGTAAAAGTCGTCGAGGTAAAATAATGAAGGCGGGCGAAACGCCAGCGGTTATAAAGAGCCTTGAAGAAAAAGACGTTGGCCCCGAAGCCCGTCCGGAAGCCGTCCCTTACCACGTCCCTGTTCTTCGCGGAGGAGGCGTTGACGACGGAGATCCCTTCCTGGGCCTTCTCGCGGAGCTTCGCGGTCTCCGCGGACTTGGCCGCCGCGTCCTCGTAGAAATCAACGGGAAGCCGGCGGATCAGGTAGATCATGAAAACGCCGAGCAGGCAGGAAAGAAGCGCCATGAGCGCCGCGGCCGCGTAATTCCCTTCATTTGCATAAGCCGGAATCGCCTTGACCCAGCCCCACAGGGGGATCAGGCGGGAAATCCTGCTGTTGAAGTAAGCCGGCAGGGCTTCTATAAGAGGAAGCCCGGATACCTTGCGGAAAATAAAAAACCCCAGCGCCGCAGCCGCGAGCAGGCCGTAAACCATCTTGTCCAGATGCTTCCGCACAAATGGATGGCAGGAGGAGAGCAGGTAGAGCAGGGTCGAAAGAATAAGGCCCAGCAAAAGCGCGAAAAACCAATCCGCCGCGGCAAAAAGCGCGCTTCCCATCGTCAGTCCCAGATTCAGCACCAGGTTCGGGATCTGGAACATCATGTAAATGCTGACCAGGAGCAGGGTGCCCATCTGGGCCGCCAGGCGGAAAAAGAGGACCGCCTGGGGGGTCATGGGGGACCCGAACAAGAGCACCGTATCTCCCGGAAGAAAGATTTTGGAGGCATTTTCCGAAGCGGTCAGGGCCTTGTAGACAAAGTAGACGAGCACAAGGGCGCCCACGGCCAGCTCAAAAATGTCCTTCCCCTCGATCGGAAGCTCGATTTCCTCTTCCTCCTCTTCCTCATAGGTTTCTTCCTCCATCTCCTCATAGTGCTCCTGCTCGTAGGAGGCGGTAAGCGACCCGGCTCCGAAACCGATGATGCCTCCCATCAGCCCGCAGACAAGGATGAAAATGAGAACCCAGGTATTAAACAGCTTCTTCAGCTGATTGATGAAGGAATGGACTGCGTAATATCCGAAAAGACTCATTTCTTCCTTCCTCCAAAACGTCCGAAAATCCCCTTGGAAAGAGGCTTTTCCTCTTCCTCCGCGGCCGGGGAGCCGCCGGACATGGCCTCGGCGTCAATCCCTTCCGTGACGTCGAAGAAAAACTCCTCCAGCGTCTTCCCCTGACTCTCCAGGTCTTCTTTCCTCACATTGGCGCGAAGCTTCCCGCCCTGCAGGATCAGCGTCTCATCCCAGAGCATGTCCACGCTGTCTATGATATGGGTGCTGACAAGCAGTGTCTTCCCCTCTTCCCGCATCTCCTCCATAATCGTCTTCAAGACCTTGATGGCGTGGGGATCCAACCCGATCATAGGCTCGTCCAGCATCAGAAAGTCCGGATCCGGGAGCAGTCCCAGACAGAGATTCAGCTTCTGCTGCATGCCCTTGGAGAGCTCATCTCCGAATTTCTTCCGCTGGCCCGCCAGCTCGAAGCGCTCAAGGAGCTGATCCGCCCTTTCCTTATAATCTTTCAGCCGATAGGCCCTGGCCAAAAATTCCATATGCTCCCCGACGGTCAGATTGGGATAGAGGGCCGGCATCTCCGGAATATAGCCCATGATCCGGCGGGCCTCCGTCGTCTTATTCGCTTTTCCGGCGACCGTGATCTCCCCTTCATATTTTAAAAATCCAATGATGGACTTCATGATCGTGCTCTTGCCAGCCCCGTTGGGTCCCAACAGGATTGTCACATCTCCGGGAAGGAGATGGAAACTTACGTCGGAAAGAGCCAAATTCTTTCCATATTGTTTTGTTACATGGCTGACATCCAGCATTTTTAACCTCCCCTGATCCTTTCTGTATCCTATCCGGCGGACGCCCCGGCAGGCCTTCCGCGCACCGAGAGAAATCCGCATGAAACACAGTATAGCAGAAAATAAAGTGATTGTACAGAACAGGAAAAGAAGGGTCGGGGCAATCGATAAAAAATGGAGCCGCTTGCTGCCGGCTCTTACCCGGCTTTCATCCGGCCGCAAAAGCAGGGCCGCAGCCGCCAGGCTTGCAGGAGCGCAATACCTCCGCCTGCAAGGCTGCCTAACATTGCAGGCGGCCTTATAGCTCCCTGGCAAGGCCTTCTCACAGTGCGAAAGCCCGTCTCCGGCTGTTATTTAGCGGCCACGCTGAAGGGGACGGTTCATAATTGAACCGTCCCCTTCAGACTTCAGAAAAAGAAAAATCTTTTTTTCCTGTAAGGCCCGCTTTCCGCCCCGAGATATCGATACCCGGTCGTCTCAATCGCGGTCCTGATCTTTTCAACGTCAACAGGCTCCTCGCTGAGGATCTCCGTCTGCTTTTTGCCGCGGTTTGAAGTGATCCTCTTCGCCTCCGGAAGCGCTCTTCGAAGAGCCTCGTTAACATGAGCCTCGCACATAGAACACATCATGCCGTCAACGCCTACCGTTGTCCTAATCACTCCTCTGTCACCTCCTACGCTCTTTCATCCTGGTGTCTTTTCGCCCTCCAGGCATAAAATCCCTCGTCCGGCTTCTTCTGCTCGGCGCTGCACCGGCAGTTCGAAGCGCCGGAACTATGGCAGGAAGCGCAATGGCCGCTGCAGCCGGCGCAGCCGCCGGACTTCGCGTCCTTCCACAGGAAGCGCGCGCATAAGAACACGAGCGCAAGGACAAGGCCCGCCGCGATGATATTGCCTAAAACCGGAGAGATCATATTGCCTCCTCCTTTCCTTCTGAAAAAAATCCCGCAGCGCTTCGCGCCGCGGGACACGTCAGTCTTATGTCCGTCCCGCTTTTATAGTGAACGACAAAAGAAGTTTTAAAGTCACCTTGAACAAAGTCATATTATCAATGTCATGTACTATAATTGACCGCAAAACAGAGACGATTCCGATAAAACGGGATTCAGTTTTGAGCCGCGTCGACGGAAGTCAGGCTGGAAACGCCTTCCTTAGGCACGTAGCCCTTGCGAACCAGCAGATAGATCACGCAGGCAAGAGCCGCAGCCGCGAGGATCGTGCCGAAGCCGAAGCCGACCTCACCGGCAATCAGGCCTCCCAGGTTGTAGGTGATCAGGGCTACCACATAAGCCCACAGGCACATATAGCCGATGGCCGCCCAGGTCCACTTCGCGTTGTTCATCTCCCGCTTGATAGCGCCGATCGCCGCGAAGCAGGGGGCGCAGAGCAGGTTGAAGCACATGAACGCGAAGCCAGCCGCCGGGGTATAGTCTCTGGCGACCTTGTCCCATATCTGCTCGCCGTTCTCGCCGAGCTCATCCTCGCCGTCCATGTCGTCATAGTTATAGAGGACGCCGAAGGTGCCGACAACCTCCTCCTTCGCGACAAGACCGGTGACGGTGGCGACGGTCGGTCTCCATTTGCCGAAGCCGAGCGGCTTGAAGATCGGGGAGACCGTGTTGCCGACCGCCGCGAGGATGGAATCATCCATGTAAGAGACTTCCTCCGCGTCGATGCCCATGCGGTCCGCGACGCTCTCGACGTAGGCTTCATTGTCCGCAAGTCCCTGCTCTTCCCAGATGTTGCCGATCAGGCCGAACTGACCGTTGGCCGTGCCGAAGTTGGAGAGGAACCAGATGATGACCGAAGAGATCACGATGACGGAGCCGGCCCGCTTGATGAAGGACCAGCCGCGCTCCCAGGTAGCCCGAAGGACATTGCCGATGGACGGGACGTGATAAGCCGGGAGCTCCATGACAAACGGGGAGGGCTCGCCCGCGAATGCCTTGAACTTCTTCAGCATGATACCGGAAACGACGATGGAGCCGATGCCGATGAAATATGCGGAAGCCGCGATGAGCGGGGACTCGCCGAAGATCGCGCCGGCGATGAGGCCGATGATCGGGAGTTTCGCGCCGCACGGCATGAAGGTCGTGGTGAACAGGGTCAGCTTTCTGTCGCGGTCATTCTCGATGGTACGGGAAGCCATGACGCCCGGGATGCCGCAGCCGGTAGCTACGAGGCACGGGATGAAGGACTTGCCGGAGAGGCCGAACTGACGGAAGATACGGTCCATAACGAATGCGACACGGGCCATGTAACCGATGTCCTCAAGGATAGCGAGGAGCAGGAACAGGACCAGCATCTGCGGAACGAAGCCGAGGACCGCGCCGACACCGGCGACGATACCGTCCTGAATGAGGCCGTAGACTACGCCGCCTTCAGCAACGCCCAGAGCGCCGAGGATCGTGTCGACCAGACCCGGGACCCATTCGCCGAAGATCACGTCGTTGGTGAAATCCGTAGCAGCGGTACCGATGGAGACCGACCAGCCGCCCATCGCAATTGCGTACATAAGGAACATGATAAGCGCGAAGATCGGAAGACCGAGGATACGGTTCGTGACGATCTTATCGATCTTGTCGGACATGGACAGACCGTGCTTCTCACCGGCCTTTTTGACCGCCTTGCCGACGACCTTGCCGATGTAGTTGTATCTCTGGTTGGTGATGATGCTCTCCGCATCGTCATCCATCTTCTTCTCAACGGCTTCGATCAGAGCTTCCGCCGTCTTCCTGTCAGCGTCGGAGAGATTCAGGGTCTCAAGAGCCTTGGAGTCACGCTCGAACACCTTGACGGCGTACCAGCGGAGGAGGCCTTCGTCGACCTTGCCCGAAAGGAGATCCTCGATGCAGGTGATGGCCTTCTCGACATCCCCGTCAAATACGGCCGGGAGAGAGACGGTCTTCTTTGCCTTTGCGGCATCGGCGGCCATCTTGGCGGCCTCGAGGCTGTTTTCATTTT
>JAILID010000076.1 GCA_024695465.1 Lachnospiraceae bacterium
GACGGCGCAGTTGATCAACGCACTGGCAGGAGTGCAGATCATCAAGGATGGAAGAGAGGAGGAAATCAATATGTGCAAGGCGATTGACGACATGATCAATGCTGCTGTGAAGGGGAAGGAAGAGATTATCCAGGAGAAGGAAGAGGTTATCCAGGAGAAGGAAGAGGTTATCCAGGAGAAGGATAAGGTCATTCAGGAGAAAGATAAGGCCATTCAGGAGAAAGATAAGGCGATTCAGGAGAAGGATAAGGCCATTGAGGAGTCCTTCCTTGCGCAGTGCGGCATTATCCGCAGCATTATGGAGAAATTATTTCTATCTGCGGAAGAGGCCATGGATGTGGCGGGGATCCAGCCGAATAAAAGGGGGAGGATATTGGCGATGCTGCAGTGATCGCCGTGCGGGAAGGCGGCGGACGCCGGAGGCCCTGCCTTGGGAAGAGGCTGCCATAAAGCATTGCGGAGACTTTGCGAAATGATAGATCGGGGCAAAACCAATTATATACTGGACGCCGATAGAAAAGATCACTGACATCTATCCTAACACGGGGGTTCACAGAAAATTTTCTTTTTCGTGCGCATAGTCCGTTGATTTTTTGGACACAATCGTGTACCATGGTATCAGGAGGTGAGCTTATGAATTTCTACTCTGTACGCGATTTACGCACCGACTCTAAAAGCATGTGGGCAGACCTTAACCGCGGCGATGAGGTTGTACTCACGAATAACGGCAGACCTTCTGCCCTCATGATAGACATTCCCGAAGGAAACTTTGACGAAATTGTCCAGGCAGTTCGTCAGGCAAAAGCAATGATTGCTCTTAACAGCATGCGCCGCAGAGCCGCCCGCGAAGGCTTTATGTCGGATGAGGATATAGAAGCCCTTATTGACGAAGCCAGGGACGGAGGCTGACATGAACATCGTCCTTGACACCAACATCCTTATTTCTGCCGCCTGGTCGCCTGGACGTAATGCAAGCAGCATCCTCAATGCGGTTTTCTCCCGGAAGTTCAACGTTTGCTATGACTATCGCATCCTTGAGGAATATGACCGTGTTTTTCATTACCCAAAGTTCAAGTTCAGCGAGTGGGAAATCAATGCTGTTCTTGATCCGTTAACCAAGAACGGTATTTCTGTCATTGCTGACCCAATTCCGGATGTCTCATTTGAGTGTGACGAAACCGACAGAAAATTCTACGAGGTTGCTAAGTTTTGCCATGCGATCCTGATTTCCGGGAATCTTGCTCATTACCCGCCCGACCCGGATATTATGTCTCCTGCTGATTTTTGTCAGCGTTATCTTTGAACCCCATCCCTCCCAGTCATATCGGCTGAGAGGGATTTTCTGTAGACGAAAAATTTATAAAAATGTGTGACGGGGGTATGCAGAACAACCGGCGTCGGTACAGTGTGCCTTTAAGGCAGCTTCGTATAGTTCCTCGTCTGTGAGGGTCGAGAAATCTGGTTTTTGACAAAATAATAGCGTGGTTACGCCCCGGCTGTGATATAATTAATTTGCATATAAAAACCCACAACGCAGGAGTGCTGGGCTATGGATCTTGTATCATAATCACGTCCCGTTTTGGTGTGGGAAGTATTAGTATTTCAATTTTGGTGGCGGAAAATGAAAGAAAACGGTTTACGGAAGCTCCCGATCGGCGTGCAGGACTTTCAAAGTCTCAGGGAGGACGGGTTTGTATATGTCGATAAAACAGAATACATCTACAGGCTGACCCGGGGGAGCAGGCAGTGTTTCCTTTTGCGCCCCAGGCGCTTTGGGAAGAGCCTGCTGCTCTCCACCATGCAAGCCTGCTGGGAGGGGCGGAAGGAACTCTTTACCGGGCTTGCGATTGAGCGGCTGGTAGAAGGAGATGATTTACAAATATGCTGGATCATTGACCCCAAAAGGCAGCAAAAAAAAGGAAGAGCGGCAGGAGGGTCATTTTTTTGTGCAGGGCGGGACAATATCGGAGTGGTTGTTCCGGGATACAACATGTGGAATATGAATGAGAAAGTATTGAAGCTCAAGGAAAATATGGAGCGGCGGATCGTCGGCAAGGGCGAGGTGATCGAGAAGGTCATTATCGCGCTGCTCGCCGGGGGACACCTGCTGCTGGAAGACGTGCCGGGGGTCGGCAAGACCTCGCTCGCGAAGGCGCTGGCGGATTCGATGGCGCTTACCTTCGCGAGGATCCAGTGCACGCCGGACACGACGCCGTCGGATATTGCGGGGTTTTCATTTTACAGGCAGGCGGAAGGCAAATTCGAGATCTCCCCGGGGCCGGTCGTGAACAATATCGTGCTTGCGGATGAGCTGAACCGGACGTCGCCGAAGACCCAGTCGGCGCTTCTTGAGGTGATGGAGGAGCACAAGGTGACGATCGACGGGAAGGCGATGGCGGTGCCGGAGCCGTTCATGGTGATCGGGACGCAGAACCCCGCGGAGATGGCGGGGACTTATCCGCTGCCGGAGTCGCAGCTGGACCGGTTTTTGATGAAGCTTTCGCTCGGCTACCCGGACGCGAGGGCCTCGGAGGATATGGCGGAGCGCTTTCTTGCGGGGCAGCTGCACGGGAAGACGGAAGCGGTCCTGACCAGCGCGGACCTGCTCGCAATGCGGGATGCCGTGGGCAGGGCTGCGATACACAAGGAGCTCATGGCTTACGCGGTGAAGATCGTGGAGGCGACGAGGAATAAGGCGGAAATCGCGTGCGGGGCCTCGCCGAGGGCGCTCCTCGCGATGCTGCGGTGCGCGCAGGCGATCTCGTATATGGCGGATCGGGCTTATTGTATCCCGGAGGATATCGCGGAGGCCGCGTATCTCACGCTCCCGCACAGGCTGATGCTGACGACCGGGGCGAAGCTAAGTCATGTGACAAACGGGGATCTGGTGAAGACTATCCTCGGTCAGGTGAAGGCGTCATGAAGATTCGGGTCAACAGGAAGCGTTTCTTTCTCTATCTCGCGGCGCTGGCGGCGGGTCTTGTGTTCGCAAGCTTTTACGGCGGGCCGGTCGTGTACGCCTGGCTGTATGCGCTCTTGCTGCTGCTGCCGCTTTCCTGTGGTTACATTTTTCTGAATTACAAATTTCTGCGGGCCTTTCAGGAGATAGAAGTACACCGGGTCACCCGGGGTGAGGACCATACATTTCAGGCGCTGTTGGAAAATGAAGGGCTCCTGCCGATCCACCGTATGCGTCTCATGCTGTTTGATGAGCGCTGCGATATTTATGAATTAAGGACCGGGCAGGAGATCTCGCTCGGAAGCTTTGAGAAGATGGAGTTTCATTCAGGGATCAGCTGCCGCTATGCGGGAAGCTACTGCGTCGGGCTCAAGGGGCTGGGCTTTTCGGATCCGTTTTTCATTTTCAGCGCGGAACTCCCGGTTTTGTATACGTTCCGGGCGGTCGTGAGCCCGCCGGTCACGGATCTTGCAGATGCAGTGCTCGATCTCGAAAACCCGCTGAACAGCAGGGGGCTGAAGAGCAGGAATCTGTTTGAGGATACGCCGGGGAGCGATATGCGCGCTTACATGCGGGGCGACAGCCCAAGCTCCGTCAACTGGAAGGTTTCGGCGAGGCTCGGTGAACTTACGGTCCGGGTGCCGGACCGCATGGAGAAGCGGAGGGTGACGATTCTCGCAATAGCCGCGAAAGTCCCGGAGGACCGGATGGATATCGGGTTTTTGAGCAGAAGGGACTATTTCCTGGAAATGTTCGTGTCGGCGGCGTGGCATTTTGCGGAACAGGGGCTTCCGGTGAAGCTGATCTATCCTGCCGGGAAGGTCTGCGAGACTCTGGTCGATTCCTACAGGAGCTTTATGGCGTTTTACGCGGCGGCAGCGGACGGGATCTTTTACAGTTCGGAGGAGGAGTTCGCGAAGATGGAGGACCTGGCAAATGGCCGGGGGAGCATGTATGATGAGGGTACCTGGATTCTTATCAGAGAAGATCCCGAGCCGGGAGAGGATCGCGTCACGGTTTGCGGATGAGATCAAACTTCATATTTTCGCTTTTGCGGCGGCGGTCGTCTGCGCGGAGGCGATGCTGCTCGCGGATGCGGAGCCGGCTGACTTTCCAAGAAGCGCATTTGCGTTCTCTTTTCTCGGATTTTTCTTCTTTTTTTCCGTATTGGAATATCTTTTCAGGATTTTTGCGGGCGGACGGGCAGCGGCTTTCCTGGTGCTGCTGCCGGCGGCGCTTTTGTATGTCCTTTTGAGGGAGGCGGAGACGCGGACATTTGCCGGCGCGGCGCTGCTTTCGGCGGTTCTCTCGAGGGAGCTTTTCATTTTCCTGCCGGGCAGGGAGAAAATGCTGCTTATCGGGAGCTTTGTGCTGGATTCCGCGGCGCTCTATCTCAGATTCGGGGAGCAGGTCCTCATCGGGCGCTTTCTGACGGACCGGCTGCTTTTTATCGGGCTTGCGGTTCTCACGTTGGCGGCGCTGCAGAAGCTTCTGTGCGGGCGGGGCGGCGAGGCTTTTCCGTTCTTCTTCTTTGCGCTGGCGGGGCTCATCATCGTCCTTGTGCCCATGGGGAAGAAGCCGATCGACTGGACGCCGGTCCTTGAGGCGGGCGAGGATCTCGTCGACCGGGTGAAGGAGGCGGCGGACAGCGCGTCCTACTATTTCGGCTCCTGTTTTGAGGGGGATTCCTACGGGGCCGGCTACAGCTCGCTTAACGTCACGGGCGGCCGGATCGCCGGTTCGGGGAAGACGGAGCTCATCCTGAGGATGGAGGAGGAGTCGTTCTATGTCTATCGGGATGGGGAGACGGGAAAGAGCATGCGCATCCGGCGGACGGTCTATCTTGCGGGCGGCCGTGGCGTCGACGGGGCGCAGCTGGCGCGTTTTCTTAATTTTCTGCACAAATGCGGGGCAGACCGGGCCTGCGCGGCCCTTTTTTCAAGGGTTTCGAATATCGATGTGGAGTACGCGTATCTGGCTACCGCCGACGAGATCGCGCCGACGGGTTCCATCCTGCTCCATGCCGGAAATGAAAAGATCGAGGGCGGGGTCGGCAGCTCCGTCCACCGGAAGGGCTACGCGCTGAAGGCCCGCTATCTCGATATGGATTACGGGAGTCCGTATCTGATGGAGCTCTTTCGGGGAAATGAAAAGCTTGCCGGCGGGGCGGATCTTTCGTATGAGGCGGCTGCGAAGTATTTTTCGAAGCTCTACGGTTTTGATTTCAGGTCTGTTATGGGCCCGGAGGAGTACGAGGCGGCACTCGGCCGGGAACTGCCGGGGGAATACCGGGATACGGAGGGCGCGAGCGGGCGGATGCGGGGGCTTGCGGAGGCGATCGCCGGGGAGGCGGACAATGCGTATGACGCCTGCAGGCGGATCGAGGCTTACCTGAGGCAGTACAGCTATAGTAAGAATGCGGTCGGAGGGCACGACCCGCAGTCGGACATGAGTACGGCGGAGGGTATGGCGGATATTGCGGACCGTTTTTTGTTTGAGACCCAGTCGGGCTACTGCGTGCACTATACGTCCGCGATGGTGATGCTGCTGAGGCTCTCCGGGATCCCGGCGAGGGCGGCCGCGGGCTACCGCTACGCATTTCCGTTTGAGAAGGAGGAGGCGTATGAGGTGGACAGCGGCCTGGCGCATGTCTGGCCGGAGGCATATCTTGCGGAGGCCGGCTGGGTCCCGTTCGAGCCGTCGGCCGCGTACCGGACCGCAGCGGAATTTTCCTGGGGCCGGACGGCGGGGACTTCGGAGGCGGCGCCTGACGCGGCGGGGATTTCGGACGTTGAGCTGCCGGAACTGCCGGAGGCGGAGGCCGCGGCGGAGAATGAGGCAGAGGATGGGGGCGTCCGGGATACGGCCGCGCGGGTTTTCCGGATCGTCGGGCCGGTACTTTTAGGGACGCTGCTGCTGCTCGCGGCGCTTGCCTGCGGGTCTTCATTTTTCATAAAAATGCGCTACAGGCGCGGGACGCCCGAAAAGAAGCTCCTGATGGACGTCGGGATGATCCGGCGGAGCATCCGGAGGCAGGCTCCGGAGAAATTTTTTGACAGGGGACTTCTGACGGATTATGCGGAAAGGGCACCTTCGGAGCTGCAAAAGGACCTCGTGAGGGTGTTTCATGTGTATTACAGGATCGTGTACGGAGGCGGGCGCGCTTCGCCGGAAGAAAACGAGCTTGCGAGGGAGCTTAGGGTAAAGCTGTCGAAAAGGAGGTAGGATATGAGGCTTTTTATTGCGGTTCAGTTGTCGGAGGAGATCAGGAAATCCATCACGGATACCCTCCACGAGCTCAAGAAGAAGGGGGTCGGCGGCAGCTATGTGCCGAAGCAGAACCTGCACCTGACCCTCGCCTTTATCGGTGAGGTGGAGGATGCGGGGGCGGTGAAGAAGGCGCTGGCGGGCGTTTCCCTGAAGCCGTTCCGGCTGGCGCTGTCTGAGATGGGGACCTTTGAGGACCTCCTGTGGGTCGGCGCGAAGGGCAACCAGGGGATTTCGGGCGCGGCCAAGGCTGTGCGGGACGCGCTGGCGGCCGCGGGGATCCCCTGCGACACAAAGAAGTTTAAGCCGCACATCACGATCGTGCGGAAGATGAGCGGAAACTGGAAGGCGGCCGCGGCGCCGAAGGGCGAGATGATGGTAAAGAGGATTTCCCTCATGAAATCGACCTTTAGGGACGGGAAGGTCTCGTATTCGGAGCTGTGGGGGAAGGAGCTTTGAGGGATGAAAAGGACGCTGAAGGTAAGTACAGCGTCCTTTCTTTTTAATCGCTGCTAACCAGGTTTTGCTGTTTTAATATTTCAAGGTAATCGGCGAGGGTCTGGAAACCTTCTTTAACAATGGCAGCATGCAGTTTGTAAATATTAGTCCCATAGATCCATATATTGTCAAAATCTACCTTTTTTCATTTCCGTTTATTATACAGTGCGCCTTGGTTAGTTGCTTCAGGGACTTGTAATTCTCCTTGCCGCCTATTGTATCCCGGGAAAGAGAATACGTCAAAGCTTTTTTCCTGATTTCATCGGCGTTGTTTCAAGAGCGGTGTCTGCCGCGGCCGGACAGTCCGCCTGGTTTTTGGAAGTTGAAAATGCAATGCGGCGCAAAATGCGGAATCGTCCGTTTTATATGGTGACAGGCGGTCTGATTCGTTATATAGTGGAGATGAGATGGCAGACGGCAAATCGTTTTCCGTCTGCCGCAAAAGGGACACGCCGCGTCCGGCGCGGCAAACAGCAGGACAGGGAGGACAGGATCATGGCTGATATCAAAGAGAATTTTTTGGATCTGATCGGACATACGCCGCTTCTGAGGGCGTCGCGCTACAGCAGGGCGGCGGGGCTTAAGGGAACGGCGCTTTTGACGAAACTGGAATACTTGAATCCGGCGGGTTCCGCGAAGGATCGGGTCGCCTGGGGGATGATCCGGGACGCGGAGGAGAAAGGGATTTTGAAGCCCGGCGCGACCATCATCGAGCCGACGAGCGGCAACACGGGGATCGGGCTCGCGGCGCTGGCGGCGGCCCGGGGCTACAAGGCAATCTTTACGCTGCCGGATACCATGAGCGTCGAGCGCTGCAGGCTGCTGGGCGCTTACGGCGCGAGGCTGGAGCTGACTGAGGGCGCGAAGGGCATGAAGGGGGCCATCGAGAAGGCGGAGGAACTCAGGGCGGCTATTCCGGGCTCCGTGATCCTGGGCCAGTTCGAAAACCCCGCGAATCCCGGGGAACACTATAAGACGACTGGGCCGGAGATCTGGGAGCAGGCCGGAGGCAGGGTGGATATCTTTGCCGCGGGCGTCGGCACCGGGGGAACTCTTACAGGCGTCGGGCGCTATCTCAAGGAGCGGAATCCGGAGGTGAAGATCGTCGCGGTGGAGCCGGAGGGGTCGCCCCTGCTTTCGAAAGGATACGCGGGAGCCCATAAGATCCAGGGGATCGGGGCGAACTTTGTGCCGGAAACGCTGGACACGTCGGTTTATGACGAGGTTCTTCCGATCGGGGACGAAGACTCTTTTGAGGAGGCGCGGCGCTTTGCGGCGTCTGAAGGAATCCTGGTGGGCATCTCTTCCGGCGCGGCCCTGAAGGCGGGGCTTATCCTGGCCTCCCGGCCTGAGAACGCCGCTAAGAATGTCGTCGTGCTGCTTCCGGATTCCGGGGACCGCTATCTGTCCACGAGCCTTTTTGCCTGATAAGGATGGGAAATGAAAAAAATCGCGGGGCAAATGACGGGGACATTTGTCATTTGTGCACAAGAAAAACGTGCGGGAGGCATCTAAATTGGAAATTATATGGCAGAAAGAATAGAGGGACTCTTGACAATATGTGAAAAATTACCTATACTGATAATATACTACATGACGCAGCTAAAGAAGGGCATAAGAAGCGGTTGCCTGTTGTACAGTAATGGAATGTTATATTGTATAGAAAGGAGCGTATCATTATGAGACAAAAATATTGTATTCGATGCGGCCTTCCGATTCTTGAAGGCGACGGGGACGGGGATCTCTGCCCTAAGTGCAGACGTGAAACCCAGGCGACAGTAGAAGGCGAGTCGGTAATCAAGAAGGCCAGGTTGTGCAAACATTGCAGTATGCCGATATTGGATGGGGATACAAAATGTAAGCATTGCGGCAATCCGGTAGACTGAGGAGAGGGCCGTTGCCCTTTCCCTTGGGCAGAGCCTGACAGGGCGCAAAATAGGGGCTTGAGCGGCTGCCGCTGATATAAGGAGGATAAAAAAGGATGGCAAAAACAGCAATTATTACCGGTGGTTCAAGAGGGATCGGCGAGGCTATGTCCCTCAAGCTCGGGGAACTCGGCTATAATGTCGTGATCAACTACAGAAGCGAGTCTTCCAAGGTCCTCTCGGATAACATCGCCGGGAAGATCAAGCAGGAGTACGGCGTCGACGCGCTTGTCGTGAAGGCGGATGTGAGCAAATACGAAGATTGTGAGAATCTCGTGAAGGCGGCGGTTGAAAAGTACGGCGAGAATATCGACGTCCTGGTCAACAACGCCGGGATCACGAACAACAGCAACTGGATCGACATCAAGAGGGAGCAGTACGAGAGGGTTATCAACACGAACCTGATGAGCTTTCTCCATATGACGCATCTTGTGCTTCCGTATATGGTCAACCACAGCAGCAAGGACAATCAGTGCTGCATCGTCAACACCTCTTCCGTAGGCGGGCTGACGGGCGTTATCAATCAGGCGGATTACTGCGCTTCCAAGTCCGGCATCATCGGCCTTACCCGGGCTCTCGCGCTGGAGTTCGCGGGCAGGGGCGTAAGGGTGAACGCCATCGCTCCCGGCATGATCATGACCGATATGTTAAGGGGCGTCAACCAGGACGAGCTGAACGCGCTCGCCGCGACGATCCCGCAGGGCTTCATCGGCGATACCTCCGATATCGCGGGCGCCCTGGGCTATCTCCTGACCGCTCCGTATGTCACGGGCCAGATCATCTCCCCGAACGGCGGATTCGTGCTCCAGTGACGTGTTTTCGTTCTCCTTTACCCGGAAGAGGGGATTTTCCGGGCAGGGGGGACAGGGCCTAAGACCCGGGAATTTCATTTCCAGATTAAAAAACGGATATACTTCAGCTCCGGCTGCGGTATATCCGTTTCTTTATGGGAATGCCTTCCTGTGTGTTCGCGCCGGGCTTTATACAGATTCCCGGTAAATCTGGGCAAGCCCGCCGTGGGCGGTCTCCCGGTATTTCTCGTTCAGGTCAAGGCCGGTGCGGTACATGGTGGCGACTACCTCGTCGAAGGAGATCTTCCGGGTCGCGTAGAGGAACCTTGAGAGGTTGACCGCGCTCAGGGCGCGCATGGCTGCGACGGCGTTCCGCTCGATGCAGGGGATCTGCACGAGCCCGTTTACCGGGTCGCAGGTCAGGCCCAGGTTGTGTTCCATCGCGATCTCCGCGGCGTATTCGACCTGGTCGATGTTCAGCCCGAAGAGCTGGGCGACGGCCGCGGCGGCCATGGAGCAGGCGCTGCCGATCTCGGCCTGGCAGCCGCATTCCGCGCCGGAGATGCTGGCGTTGGTGCGGATCACGTTGCCGACCAGCCCCGCGACCGCGAGCGCGTCCAGGATCTCATCTTCGGGAAAGCCCCGGTCCTTGTGCATATAATAGAGGATGGAGGGGAGGACGCCGCAGCTCCCGCAGGTCGGCGCGGTTACCACCAGGTTCTCCGCGGCATTTTCCTCGCTCACCGCATAGGCGTAGGCGGCGATAATCCGGTTCATGGTTACGTCCGCGCTCTCGTTGTAGCAGCGTTTTTCGTAGAGGGTTTTCGCCTTTCTGGAAATGCCCAGGCCGCCGGGCAGGATCCCTTCCGCGGCAAGTCCCCGCTCTACCGCAGCTTTCATGGCCTCCCAGATCGTCTTCAGGTAATCCCGGAGCGTGTATCCTTCCAGGATATAGATGAGCTGGAGGATGCTGATGTTTTCCTGGTCGCAGAGGGAGACGATCTCCGAGAAATTCTTCTGCTGGTAGACCGTCCGGTCCTCTTCGGAGAACTCATTTTCAATGCGGATCGAGCCTCCTCCGATGCTGAAGATCCGGACGGCGGCTATTTCCTTCCCGTCTTTGAAGGCCTTGAAGAGCATGGTGTTGGGATGCGGAAGGTCGCTGGTTTTCCGGTCAAAGAGAACCTTCGCGCCCGGGAGGCCTTCCCGGATGGCCTTTCCGGTCCCGTGTCCCTCGCCGGTAAAGGCCAGCGAGCCGTAAAGCGTCACCTCGTAGGAATCGGCGTCCGGGTAGCGGCTGCCGAAGGTCCGGGCGGCGTGATAGGGGCCGACCGTGTGCGAGCTGGAGGGGCCGTTGCCGATTTTGTAAACGCTCTTTATGCTTTTCATTTAAAGGGGCAGCTCCTTTCCCTGTTTCTTCCACTCGAGGAATTCTGCGGTCGCCGTGAAGATGACGTCGCCGGAGGAATTCAGCGCGGTTTCCAGGGAGTCCTGGATGACGCTGACGATGAAGCCGACACCGACGATCTGCATGGAGACGTCGTTGGAAATGCCGAAGAGCGAGCAGCCCAAGGGCACCAGGAGGAGGGAGCCGCCGGCGACGCCGGAGGTTCCGCAGGCGGAAAAGGTCGCGACGATGCTCAAAAGAACCGCCATGGGGAGGGTGATCTCCGCGCCGACGGTGTAGGCTGCGGTCAGGGCAAAGGTGGTGATGACGGCTGCGGCCCCGTCCATGTTGATCGTGGATCCCAGGGGGATGGAGACGGAATACATATCCTCATCAAGCCCCAGCTCTTTGCAGAGCTCCATGTTGACCGGGATGTTGGCTGCGGAGCTTCTGGTGAAGAAAGCAGTGACGCCGCTCTGGCGGATGCATTTAAAGATAAGCGGGTAGGGGTTGTGGCGGAGCGTGATGCCGACGATCAGCGGGTTGACGACCAGGGCGACCAGCAGCATGGAGATGACCAGGATGAGCACGAGCTCCCCGTAGGTGGTGAAGATCTCGAGCCCGCTGGAGGAAACCGCGTCGAACACAAGGCCCAGGATGCCGAAGGGGGCGAAGCTGATGACCCAGCGGACCACCGTGGAGGACGCATCCGCGAGGTCGGCCATGGATTTTTTCGTCCCCTCCCCCGCCTGCTTGAGCGCGAGGCCGAAGATGACGGCCCAGAAGAGGATGCCGATATAGTTGGCGTTTGCCAGGGCGCCTACCGGGTTGGCGACAATGCTGGTGAGCAGGTTCATGATGATCTCCGACATGCTGCCCGGAGCCGTATAGCCTTCCGCCGCGTCGATTCCGGCCAGGGTCAGGGTGACCGGGTGGGCGAAATTCACCAGGACGGCGACGATGGCCGCGCAGAGGGTGCTGAAAAGGTAGAGGAAGATGACCGTCCTGAAGCGGGCCATATTCCCGCCTTTGGCGTTGGCCAGCGACGAGGCGACCAGGATGAAGACCAGGATCGGGGCGATCGCCTTCAGGGCGCCGACGAAGAGGGTGCCGAGAACGCTGATCCAGGAAAGCCCGGGCAGGAGCAGCCCTAAGATGGCGCCGATTACAAGGCCGATGCTGATGCGGGCGATCAGGCTGAGGGAGTTCCATTTTTTGATAAGCATAGCGAAATCTCCTTTAAAAATAATGAAATGGTTTTTTGCGGCAGGCGGCGTTTTTGGTTTCGCGGACCGGCAGGAAGCCGCCCGGGCTGCCGCGGGATAAGCCGATCCGGGCGGCCGCAAGGCCGCAGCCGCCGACCATCTTCTCTATATAATACAACAAAACGCCGGAAAGTCAATCAGCCTTCGGTGAATTTGACGAAAAGGCCCCGGCGGAATACTTGTAAAATGAATAGCGCCGTGCTATAGTGAAACCGCGCCGGGGGCGCAGGTAAGCGGAAAAGCAAAGGAGTGGAAAAGATGGTTTCATTTGAGAGCGATTATATAGCCGGAGCCCATCCGGAGGTTTTAAGGAGGCTGGCGGAGACGAACCTGGAGGCCCTGCCCGGCTACGGGACGGACCCTTACTGCGAGCTTGCCCGGGAGAAGATCTGCCGGGCGGTCGGGCTTTTGGATGCGGACGTCGAGTTTCTGGTCGGGGGGACGCAGACCAACGCGCTGGTCATCTCCTCGATGCTGCGGGATTACGAGGGCGTCGCGGCCGCGAGGACCGGGCATATCAGCACCCATGAGGCCGGAGCCGTTGAATACAGCGGACATAAGGTCCTCGAACTTGCGGCGGAGGAGGGAAAGCTGAAGCCAAAGACCCTCAGGCGCTTCCTGGAGGAATTTTACGCGGACGGAAATCACGAGCATATGGTGTTTCCGGGCATGGTTTACATTTCCCATCCGACGGAATACGGGACGCTTTATACGAAGAAGGAGCTGGAAGAGCTCTCCGCGATCTGCCGGGCCTATGAGATCCCGCTCTTTCTGGACGGAGCCCGGCTGGGCTACGGCCTTATGAGCTATGAGACCGACGTCACGCTGGCGGATATCGCGCATCTTACGGACGTCTTTTCCATCGGCGGGACCAAGGTCGGGGCCCTGTGCGGGGAGGCCGTCGTCTTTACCCGGAAGAACAAGCCGGCCCACTTTATGACTTCCGTAAAGAAACGGGGGGCGCTCCTCGCCAAGGGAAGGCTTCTGGGGATCCAGTTCGATGCCCTCTTCACGGATGACCTGTATTTCAGGATCAGCCGGCAGGCCATCGATATGGCGGAGCGGATGAAGGCGATCTTTATCGGGCACGGGATTCCCTTCTATATCGATTCCCCGACGAACCAGCAGTTTGTCATTCTGGAAAATGAAAGGCTTAAGCAGCTAAAAGAAAAGGCCGCTTTCAGCTTCTGGGAGAGGGCGGATGAGTCCCATACGGTGGTCCGCTTCGCAACGAGCTGGTCGACGACTACGGAGGACCTCCGGGCGCTTGAGGAGGCTTTGCGGGAGTGACTTTAGGGCCGCTTGATGCCGTCCGGGCAGCCTGGGACGGGAATTCCGGACTGAAAAGAAGGGCAGGATTCCCGTTAATTTGCGTGATGGAAAGCTTTCTTTTTGGGCGGATCTGTGCTATAATAAAATAGTATATTTGTCTATTTTCAGTTTTCGGAGGTGATAACATGAAAGCTTTCAAAATCAGGCAGGACCTGTACTGGACCGGCGTACTGGATCCGGATCTTAAGGTGTTTGACATTATTATGGAGACGAAGTACGGTACGTCCTACAATTCCTATCTCCTGGAGGGCAGTGAGAAGACGGCCCTTTTCGAGACGGCCAAGGAGGCCTTCTTTGAGGAGATGGTCGGTTACATCGAATCGGTAGCATCCGTTTCCCAGATTGACTACCTGATCATGGACCATACCGAGCCGGATCACGCCGGTTCCATCAAAAAGCTTCTTGACCTGAATCCCCACATCACGATCGTGGCCACCGGGACCGCGATTCAGTTCTTGAAGCATATCATCAACACGGATTTCAACAGCATTGCGGTTTCCGACGGGATGACCCTCTCGCTGGGCGACAAGACGCTTGAATTCATGGTCCTGCCCAACCTCCACTGGCCGGACACCATGTACACCTATGTCCAGGAGACGAAGACCCTCTTTACCTGCGATTCCTTCGGCTCCCATTTCGCGGCCCCGGGGATCCTGCGCTCCAGCGTGACCGACGAGGAGGGCTACGCCGACGCGACCAAGTACTATTTCGACTGCATCATCGGTCCGTTCGCCTACCCCTATATGTACAACGCGCTTGAGAGAATCAAGGATCTCGAGATCGAGAATATCTGCTGCGGCCACGGCCCGGTGCTGGATTCCCATTTTGACCAGATCTTCGGCTGGTATCGGGAGTGGTGCCAGGCGCCGGCTAAAAAGGACAAGAAGCTGGTCGTCATGCCTTATGTCAGCGCCTACGGCTACACGAAGCAGCTGTCCGAGGCGATCGCGAAGGGCGTTGAGGACGCCGGGGCGGAAGTGCATCGCTACGATCTCGTCTTCGACGACAAGACGGCGCTTCCCGCCGACATGGCATCTGCCGACGGCTATCTCTTCGGCACGCCGACGATTCTCGGCGAGGCCCTGGAGCCTGTCTACAACCTGACCCTCGGCATGTATCCCCCGGTCTTCAAGGGCCGTCTGGCTTCCGCTTTCGGCAGCTACGGCTGGTCCGGCGAGGGCGTTCCCCATATCATCGAGCGCTTAAAGCAGATCCGCCTGCGGGTTCTTGACGGCTTCAAGGTGCGCTTCAAGCCGGATTCCAACCAGCTAAGCGACGCCTACGACTTCGGCTACAATTTCGGCTGCGTTCTTCTGAAGAAAGAGCAGAAGAAGCAGAGCGCGAAGGGCGCGAGGACGCTGGTGAAGTGCCTTGTCTGCGGCGCCATCTTTGATTCGTCCCTGGAAGAGTGTCCCGTCTGCGGCGTGGGGCCGGAGAACTTTGTTCCCGCGGGAGACGCCGGCAGCGAGTATTCCAGGGATACGGATCAGAAGTACCTCATTCTCGGCGGCGGCATTGCCGGCCTGGAGGCCGCGCGGGCGATCCGCGAGCGGGACAAGACCGGAAGCATCAGCATTCTTTCCGAGGAGCGGCACCTTCCCTACAACCGGCCCATGCTCACCAAGGCCCTCCTCTCCGAATTCGGGGAGAACCAGATGGCCGTGGAACAGCCGGCCTGGTTTGAGGAGAACGCGGTCAGCTTCGTAAGCGGCGTTTCCGTCGAATCGATCGATCCGGCTCAGAAGATTGTCAAGGCGGGCGGAAAGGTTTACATTTACGACAAGCTGATCTACGCGCTCGGCGCCCACTGCTTCGTGCCCCCGTTTAAGGGCCACGATCTCGACAAGGTCGTCTCTATCCGCACGATTGAGGATGCTGAGAAAATTAAAAACATGCTTCCGAATATCAAGACTGCAGCCGTCATCGGAGGCGGCGTCCTGGGTCTTGAGGCCGCCTGGTCGCTGCGGCGCGCGAAGCTGGAAGTCACCGTCATCGAGGGAGCTCCGGCCCTCATGGCCAGGCAGCTCAATCCTTCTGCGTCGGCTATGATGAAGACCCTGGCGGAGGATTGCGGCGTTAAGGTCTACACGGCGGCCAGCACTGCCGAGATCAATGAGGAGGGAGTCGTCCTTTCGGACGGCACCGTCATTCCGGCGGAACTCGTTATCGTTTCCACCGGGGTTCGCGGCAACCTTGGACACGCCCAGGAGGCCGGCCTTGAGATCGGCCGTTCCATCAAGGTCAACGACCACATGGAGACCAATCTTCCGGATGTCTACGCGGCCGGTGACTGCGCGGAGTACAACGGGATCAACTACGCGCTTTGGAGCCAGTCGGTGGAACAGGGCAAGACGGCCGGCGCGAATGCGGCCGGGGACGACCTGGCCTACGAGACGGTGGACGGGGCGCTTGCTTTCAACGGCATGAACACTTCCCTCTTCGCGATCGGCGACAACGGAAGCGATTCGTCTAAGCTCTACAAGACCGTGGAGACCACCGATCTCCGCCGCCGGCATTATGAGAAATATACCTTCGACAAGAACCGCCTGGTCGGCGTCATCCTGATCGGGGATACTTCCCGCCTGGCGGAGCTGACCATGAAGGTCAAGGAACACGCCAAATTCAGCGACGTGATCAAGCTGTAAAGAGAAAATAACAGAAGGGCTCCGGAAATTGCTTCCGGAGCCCTTTTCGTCAGATTTGAAAGAAAGCGTCACTTGTTGATATGGATGACAGAATGTCCCCCCTTGATCGGCAGGGCGCAGTCGACCTTCTGGAAACGTTCCAGATGAGGATGCAGCTCGTAGGAGAGGTTCCCGCTGGAATCGTTTGTGTGCGTGAGGCCGATGATGTAGCGGCTGATAAAATAGAGGGGGCTGGCGGACAGCGTGTGGCAGAGGCTCTTGCCGAAGCGTTCGCCGTTTCGGTCGTATTGTTCGTCCTCGGGAACATTCAGGTCGAAGTCTTCCCAGAAGAGGGAGGCCCCCCGATCCAGCATGCCGCCCCAGTATGCCAGCATCCGATCGGTCAGCTCGTCGATGCGGCCTGCTTTTCCGAGCGCGTCCAGTTCATAGAAGATGAAGGTGGAAGAACGGACAGGCGGGATCTCCGGGTTTGAGATTACGTTTTTGAAGATCATGGCCTGCTGCGCCGAGTCGGCAATCCCGCAGTGAAGCGCCAGCAGGTTGCTCTGGCGGCTCACGAAGCGCCTGCCGGAGGAGAAGGAATCGATGTAGGCCCCCTGGTGATAATCCCAGAAGTAGCGGTTGATCAGAAGCTGAAGTTCGTCCCAGCGGCCTTTATAGAATTCGTACTCATCGTCTTTCTGGAGCAGGGCCGCGCATTCGGCCATTTTCTTCATGCAGAGCGCAAAAAGCATCTCTTCGGCGGCAAAAACCCCTTTTTTGTCCAGCTCCGCCTGGTCAATAAAAAGCCAGTCTCCGGGACGGCCCGTGAAAAAGCCCTTTTCATCGGTCTGTTTCAGGAGGAAGACAGCCATACTGTCCATCTTCGGGAACATTTCTTTCAGGAAACCAAGATCCTTATAGAGCCGGACATGCTCGGCCATTCCCAGGATCCAGAGCATGCTGTTGTCGGCAATGCTGTTGATGTGGCTTGTCACGGGATCGTTCCCCCTGAGGGCGGTCAGCGTCCTGCGGTCGATATCCGGATCCGCGAAAAAGTAAGCGTTTATGAAGATGCTCAGGTAAGCGTCCTGCGCCCAGATCCAGCGGTCGCGCTTGATCCCGTCGGTAAAGAAGATCCCGCTGCCGAGGCGGAAGGTAGCCGCCGCAGTCTCCCATATGCGGTTGATCCGTTCGTCATCGGAAGAGAAGGAAGCCATTACCGGGATGTCCACATATTCATGGATCGCCGTGACGAGGAGTTCCTCGCCGGGGATGAAGACATAGCGGAAAGCTTCTTTGGGAGTCCGGCCGGACGCGTCCGGGCTGACGCTGTAATAGCAGTGGACGGGGTCGACGGCCTCCTCGCGGGATTCGCCCAGGTAGACGCTGAGGGAGCGGTAAGCCTCCGCGGAAAGGTAAGCTCCGCTCTTTGACCGGATATCAAGGACCGCGGTAAGCTCTTCGGGGAAACAATAGAGGAAGCCCCGGGCGGAGAGGGCATCGCTCTCCTGGGAAAAGAAATGCTTGTTTCCCTGGATATCCTCACCTTCCCCCAGGGGGATCCGGACGGTGGTCTCGAGCGCGGATTCGGGTTTGATGAGCTTCCGGCTGAAAGGCCACTCGGACGGATCCGTATCCGGATCCGTAAAATAGCGGGAGAAGCCCGCCTGGTCCTTCGTCTCAACGTAATCGGAGGTCGTCCAGTTCTGATCCGAGAAGATCAGGTCTCCCTTTATGTAAATGGATGGGAAAGCGTCAATCCGTCCGGCATGAATGGAAATCTGAAATTCTCCGGCGGGAAGGAAAATGCTTCTTCCAAAAGGATATTTCTTTTCGCCGACAAGCACGAAACCGGAGGCCTTCGAGAAGACCGTAAAAGAAGTAGAAGAGGAGAGCTGGTAAATCCGGCGAAAGACAACTCTGCAGCGGAAGGAGTCGCTTTTCCAGAAGGCCGGCCATTCGAAGCCGCGCTCAATCCGGCTGAAGTTCTGCTTCAGCGCGAAATACCGTTCCATATCGCCCGGATACCAGATCCAGTAGGATTGTGCCATTGTGAGACCTCCTTAATTTTGATGTATGCATATGATATCTGCCGCGTCAGCTGTCATGCGGAAGCATGGTCCTTCCGGGCTGCCGCCCTGTCCGTCTTTTGCGGAAACTGAATCTCAGGCTATTTTACCAAAAAACAGAGATTTTGTGTATGCTTTTCGAAAAGATTAAGCAAAATCCTGGGCTTCATGTTATACTGTATACAGAAAACAGCAGATGAGTACGCCGCTTGCCGCAAATGCGCCGCGGGGACGCGCGGCCATTTGCGGCAAGCGGCCCGGCGCGGCGCTTTGCGGCGCAAGGAGGTTTTATATGAGTGAAGGAATACGTATTTCCGGGAACGGAGCCTGTATCGAAGGAAAAACTTTTAGCGGGAATCTTTCCGCGAGGATGACGCATCCGGACGGGCGGCCCTACCACACATTCCGCACCGCCTCTCTTCTGGCGGATGGGGACGGGATCCGTTTTTCCAATTGTGTTTTTGAGAATACGGCCGGACCCGGGAAAGAGGTCGGCCAGGCGATCGCGCTTTACCTTGACGGGGACGGCATCGTTCTGTCGGACTGCCGGATCCTGGGCCATCAGGATACCCTCTTCCTGGCCCCGCTGCCGCCTGCTCCCTTTGAGAAGGACGGCTTCATCGGCCCGAAGGAGTCGGCTCCCAGGACGCCGGGGAAATATCTCTTTTACCGCTGCCTGATCGAGGGAGGCGTTGATTTTGTCTTCGGGGGCGGCCAGGCGGTCTTCTTCGACTGCGAGTTCCGCAGCGTCGAGCCCGGCTATGTCTTCGCGCCCTCGACCCCGGAAGGGGCGGAATACGGTTTCGTGGCCGTCGGATGCCGTTTTACCTGCACGGAAAATGTCCCCGACCGCTCCTGCTTCATCGCCAGGCCCTGGCGGGAGCACGCCCGCTGCCGTCTCATCGGCTGCAGCCTGGGCCGGCATATCGCCCCGGAGAAATGGAAGGATTGGAATAAGAGGGCGGAAATGGGGACGGTCTTCTTCGAAGACGAGGAGGGACGCTTTCTCCCGCAGCCTTCCCGCTGAGCAGGCGGAAGGAGCAGGCGCGATTGAAAACAATGTTCTGTCCGCGTCCGCGCGGGAAGCAGAAAGGAGTGAATATGTACTATGAATGCGATCTGGGGGACGGCCGCTACCGGAACCCCATTCTTTTCGCCGACTACAGCGATCCGGATGTGATCCGGGTCGGCGATACCTATTATATGACGGCTTCGAGCTTTAATTATACGCCGGGGCTGCCGATCCTGATCTCGCGGGATCTGCTCCACTGGGAGCTGGCCGGATACGCGCTGGAGAGGGTAGAGGAGGCGGCGGGAGCCGGACTTCCCCATGAAGAAAGCCGGGCGGTCGGGAAGCGCTATGAGATTCCCCGGCATTCGGCCGGCGTATGGGCGCCCGCGATCCGCTATCATGAGGGGGAGTTTTTCATTTTCTACGGCATGCCGGACGAAGGCTGCTATATGGTGAAAACGAAAGACCCGCTCGGGAAATGGGAGAAACCTGTCTGCATACGGCCGGGAAAGGGCTTTATCGACACCTGTCCCTTCTGGGACGACGACGGGAAAGCCTATATCGTCCACGCCTACGCGAAGAGCCGGATCGGCTTCAAGAGCCGGCTCGGGATCTTTGAACTGTCCCCGGACGGAACCCGGGCGCTGTCGGAGGACGCCTTCATCTTCGACGGAAACGATCCCGCGGACGAGGCCGTGACCATCGAGGGACCCAAGATTATGAAACGGGACGGCTGGTATTATATCCTCGCGCCGGCAGGCGGGGTCCGCCAGGGCTGGCAGCTGGCCCTTCGAAGCCGCGATATCCGGGGACCCTATGAGCACCGGGTCGTCATGCGCCAGGGCAAGACGGTCATCAACGGCCCCCATCAGGGAGCCCTCGTCGATACGGTTTCGGGGGAGGAGTGGTTTCTTCATTTCCAGGACCGGGGCCTTTACGGGCGGATCCTCCATATGCAGCCGGCTTTCTTTAAGGACGGCTGGCCGGTATTCGGGGAGGATCCGGACAATACGGGCTGCGGACAGCCGGTCTATGCCTTCCGCAAGCCTGAAACGGGGGCGTCCTCCCCGGGCTATCTGACTTCGGATGATTCGTTTCCGGGGGGCCGGCCGGGCCTTATCTGGCAGTGGCTCGGCAATCCGGCCGGGGATCCGCTGGGGCGGAAGATAGGGGACGGGCTGCGCCTTAAGGCCCTGAATCTCTCCGGCGAGGAGGAGCCGATCCTCTGGCACAGCAGCAACGTGCTGACCCAGAAGCTGGTGCTGCCGGAATTCGTGACGGACGTCGTCATGGACCTTTCGGGTCTTGAAAATGAAAACCGGGCCGGCGCCGTCATGATGGGCGGACAGTATGCTTTGCTCTATGCGGAAAGGGACGCGGAAGGCAGGCTCTTTGCAGCCTTCGCCCTCTCGGAAGGGGGCGATGAGGACAAGCGCGAGAAGGTCGTCTTTAAGGAGCCTCTTCCTGAGGGGCACGGGACGGAGCTTACCTTCCGCTTTGTTTTCGTACGGGAATCCCGGGCTGAGGTCGGGGAGGATGCGGAGGTCCGTTTTCAAGACGGGGCGGATCAGGCCCCGGATCTTTTCGCGGCCAACGTCGATTCGGAAAAACCGGTCCTTCGGATGTTCTTTTCCCGGGACGGGCAGGCCTTTACGGATTCGGGCTGCCGCTTCGTCCCGGAAGACCATACCTGGGTAGGCGCCAAGATCGGGGTCTTCGCCCTCTCGAAGAGGCAGGCCGCGAAAGGCTATGCGGACGTCCTGTCCGTTAAGACCCGCCGGCTTTAATCGCCGGCGTATTGAAAGTCGAGCAGGGAGCAGGCAAAAGGCTCCTTTACGCCGACGCCGAAGACGCCGACCATGGCCCCGGTAAAGCGTTTCCCCATCTTAAGCCCTTCGTCCGCGAGGTAGGAGGTGTCGGGCAGCCTGATCTCAAAAAGCTCCCGGAGGTCCTTTCCGTCGGGACCGGCCTCCGCGGTGCGGAAGCTCCTGGCAAGCCCCCGGGTCTTTACGGAAAAGGAAAGGCGCGCGGGGGAGGCGGGGAGGCTTTGGGGGCTTTCATGCAGGATATCCTCTTTGCCGATGTGTTCTTTTACGAGGCAGTGAAGGAGGCCGTCCTCTCCGGCCAGGACAGAGGCTGCCGCCCAGGAATTTTCATCATAGTAGCAGATAAGGCCCGCCTCCTGGCCGGCGGAAAGAGCCGGAAGGGCCAGAAGGGCCCGGGCTGTGAAATCAAAATGCTCCTGGCGCCTCAGGAGGATATTCCGGGCTTTGATGGAGGACAGCGGGGCCGGGCTTGAAAGAAGGCGGACCGTCCCGTCCGGAAGGAAGCGGACGGCTCCTTCTTCCGGGGCCCGGGGAGTGACGAAATGAAGCGGGCGGATCCCCTGATCGGCCCGGTTTTCATTTTTCGGAAACGTTCCCTTGCGGACGAAATCCGGGAGGAGCTGCAGCGCGGAAGGGCCTTTGAGGCCGTTTACAAGGGGCCAGCCGTCTTCCGTGAAGGTCAGGGGATCGAGAGCGGTCTCCCTGCCCAGGATCGTATAGCCGCCTTTAAGGGTCCGGCCGCAGAGGTAGGCCATGTACCAGGAGCCGTCCGGCGTCTTAAAGGGCTTTCCGTGCCCGCAGCGCTGGAGGCCCGCCTCCGGATCCGTCTGGCGGAGGATGGGGTTGTAGGGGCAGGGCTCGTAGATGCCATAGAGCTCCCGGCTTCTTGCCGCGGTGACCCGGTGGCCGGGGCCGGTTCCCCCTTCCGCCTGGAAGAGATAGTAGAAGCCGTCCTTTTTCAGGAGGTGGGAGCCCTCCGGGGCGTGCTTCTGGGAGCCGTAATAGAGGAGCCGGGCCGGGGAGATCTGCCGTTTGCAGTCGGAGGAGAGCTCAAGAAGCCTCGCCCCCCGGTTGAGAAGCATGTAGTGACGGCCGTCTTCGTGGAAGAGCGAGGGATCGATGCCGTCTTCGTCGATGAAGGCGGGCTCGCTGTAGGGACCTTCGGGACGGTTCGCGGAGACCACGATCTGCCGGCGGAGAACCCTGCCGCCGTCGTTCAGGCGGTAGGTCGCCGTGATATAGAAGGTTCCGTTGTCGTAGGAGATGTCGGGGGCCCAGAAGCCCCGGCCGCCTTCAAGCTCATTAAGGCCGGCTTTTTCGGGATCCGTGACGGCGAAGCCGATGATCTCCCAGTGGATGAGGTCCCGCGAATGGGAGATGGGGATCGCGGGAAAGTAGATGAAGGACGAATTGACCATGTAAAAGTCTTTTCCGACGGCGACGACCGAGGGGTCGGGGAAGAAGCCTCTCCGGATGGGATTCCGGTAGGTTTCCTCAAAGGGCGCGCCGAGGATCCCGACAAAGAAACGGTAGATTTCGTCCCTGCCGGCGGAAGGAAGCCGGCCCGCGTCGGAGACCGCGTCTTTCATTTCCCCGCGGGACAGGCGGAAGGCGAGCTCGAAGGGGGTCATGAGCTCCCGGTCCGCGGCCAGAATATCCATCCCGCAGCGCCGGACCAGATAGACGCAGCGCTCAGGGTCGGCGGATTCGACGGCGTAGTGCAGGATGTTCCGATGCCGGCTGTCAGAGATATCGAGGCTGGCCCTGGAATATTCCACCAGATAGCGGAGGATTTCGAAGGAGCTTTCCGCGGCGGCGTAAAGGGCCGGATGGAGGCCGCCGGGTTCGAAGGGATCGTTTACGAGGGAAGGATCGTCTGTTAAGATGTCTGCGACTTGCGGGAGCGAACCTTCCTTCAGGGCTTTTTTTAAGGGATTTAAGGGATTCATGGGATTCCTCCAAGGGTATTTTCTTAACGAAAACGATAACATAGCAGCCTTTCCTTTTCAATAACGCACATATGCAAGGGCTTAAATTTGTAGAATTTCACAGTACCATTCGAAGAAAATATACAGTATAATAATTGTATACAACATGCGTTATGTGCAGAATTTCTATTGAAGAACGGCAGCTTGCGGCTGCCTTGGTTCCGCGTCGGGGCTTTCAGGCGGGAATTGCTTTTGTTTGCTGTCAAAAGCGGATTGGGATGTGAGCGCAATGGATGCAGAGAAAAATGAATCGGTAAATATATATGATATAGCTGAAATGGCGAATGTCTCCATCGCGACCGTGTCCCGCGTCGTGAACGGTTCCGATAAGGTCAGTCCGGCGACCCGCAGGAAGGTCGAGGAGATCATCAAGGAGGTTGGATACAAGCCGAACGCATTCGCGAAAGGGCTTGGCCTTAACACCATGCATACGGTTGGAATCCTGACGCCTAATGTGGCGGATGCCTTTATGGCGGCGGCCGTCTATTATCTGGAGCAGGAAATGAGGGGCTACGGCTACGACTGCCTTTTGAGCTGCAGCGGTTTTCAGCCGGAAGGAAAGAGAAACCAGCTCGATCTGCTCCTGTCCAAGCATGTGGACGCCCTGGTGCTTGTCGGGTCCACCTACGCGGGAAGCGGAAAGGATTCGAAGGAGACCGATTATATCCGGGAGGCGGCCAAAAAGGTGCCGGTGTTCCTTATTAACGGGAGCGTCAGGGGCCGGAACGTCTACGTGACGGTTTGCGACGACACGAAGGCGGTGAGGTCTGTGACGGAAAGCCTTATAGCCTGCGGCTGCAAGGACATCCTTTTCATGACGGACTCCAGATCCTACAGCGCGAATAAGAAAAGAAGCGGCTACGAGGAAGCCATGCAGAAGACGGGGCTTCCGCTCAGGCAGGAGCTGATCCGCTTCGTACGGAACGATATCGGTTTTGTCCGGGAGTACCTGCACCGCGAAAAGCCGGTCTTCGACGCGGTTGTGGCGACGGAGGACGGGATCGCCATCGGGGTCTTAAAATACGCGGCGGACCTTGGGATCCGGGTCCCGGAGGAACTGCAGATCGTCGGCTACAACGATTCCAGGATGGCCCTCGCCTGCGAGCCGGAGCTTAGCAGCATTGACAACGGCCTGAAGATGATGTGCATTGAGACCGTGCGGCGGCTCATGGATATCCTGCAGGGCAGGAGGGCTGACAAGAAGACCGTGGTTCCCTGCCAGATTATAGAAAGGGGAACGACCCGTTTCCTGAAGAGGTGATGACAGATGGCGGTAATGGACGAATTTAAGGAGGAGAGGGAAGCGATCAGGCATGCGTCCCTCTCCAAAAAATTTGGTTATTTTAAGGATTATTATCTGATCCCTTTGCTTATCGGGCTGGCGGCCGCGGCGTTTATCATCGCGCTTGCCTGGTCGGTCCTTTCCCAAAAGGAGGAGGTCCTCTACGTCTCGCTTATCAACTTCGCGGACTTAGGCGAGGCGGACGCCGCGGTGAAGGAGCCTTTCGAGGAGGCTTATATCAACAGCAGGAAGGAGAAGATCACCGTCGACCGCTCGATCTATATCTCCAGCAACCCCAATGAGGCCAACTTTGTCAAGTACGGCTACGAGGACGAGCAGAAGCTTCTCACCCTGACCATGACCGGCTCGATTGATCTTCTTGTGAGCGGGGAGGATATCATTGAACGCTACGCCGCCCAGGGGATGTTCGAAGACCTCCGGGAAATAGCCGGGGAGGACTGGTTGGCGCCTTACGAGGAGGCCGGAAAGCTTCTCTATTACGGGGACCTGCCCGTGGCCCTGTCCCTGCGGGATTCCGAAATCTTTAACGGCGCGTATTACTACAGCGGCGAGGAAGACGCTGGGGTCTATGCGGCCTTTCCGGCGGGAGCCGCCCGCCGGGAGCTGGCGCTTAGCTTCCTTGAATTTCTTCAGCCCTGAGACAGCCGGTCCGGACCCCTTCGAGGAAGCCGCTGAACGCAAAGAAGGAGCTTTCCTCGACATGGGAAAGGGCGATGGTGAGCCGCCCGTCTCCTCCCCGCAGCAGCATGCGTATGTTTCCGAGGCATTCGGAAAGGATCTGGGCGTAGAGGAAGAGGGCGCCGTCTTTCGAGACGGACCACCTGCTGAAGAGCGTTTCGCCGTATAGGGGGTCTTTGCTTTGGCCGTATGAGAGGTTTTCATTTTCCAGGGAAAATGAAAACCTCTTTTTTTGGCAGATGAGGACCACTTCCGTCTCTTTGATCTCGCAGCTTTCAAAGCCCCGGTCATTTTTAAGGAACTCGTAGTTCCCAAGCAGCTCCTTTGGGAAGGGACGGCTTGGGGCTTCGGCGCTGAAGGAGGCGAAGCCTTCCGGCGCGGGCCTGCCGCCGAGCGCAAGATAGGTATCGTGCATGGCGTCGAGCAGGATCTGGGTTCCGCCCTGGGCGGCCTGGGCGTCCGCGGTGCTGACGATGATGAGATCGGCGCCGGGATAGACGGCGGCGTACTGGCCGCCCATGCCGTACATCGCGAAGCCGTCCCGGATCCGCCAGAACTGCCAGCCGTAGCCCTGCAGCTCGTCCAGGGTCTTCCCCTGCTGGATCGTCGGGGACTGGAAGGACAGGGCTTCCTTTACGAACGCGGCGAAGCGCTCCCAGAAGGCATCATCTTGCCGGCGCGAAGACTTCCTGAAAAGGGGAAGATAGTCTTCCCGGAAGCTCCCTTTATAAATAGAAAGAAGGAGCTTTGCCGTTAGAAGGAGGTCGCCCGGCCGGGCCATGAGGCCGGAACCGCCGAGCTCATCTCCGAAAGGATCCTTCAGGATACAGGCGTCCCCTGAAAAACCGATGGCGTTCAGAAAGAGGGGGCGGAGAAAGCCAAGGACGCTTTCGCCGGACAGTTTTTTGACCAGGGCCGCCAGCGTGTGGGCCGCGGAAGTGTCGTACTTGAAGACCCGGCCGGGCCGGTGGTCCGGAGGCGTCGTGAAGAAGGAACGGACCCAATTGGAGGAAGGATCGGCCTTGTAGGTGGTCTCCTTGTAGCAGGTCTGCATGGCCAGCAGGTGGCGGATCGTCATTTCGGCAAGATAAGGATGGGGAGATTCGGGAGCGTATTCCGGGAAGAAACGGAGAATGGGGTCGGAAAGGGAGAGCTTCTCTTCAGCGACGAGGCCTCCGATTGCCAGGGCCGTCAGGCTTTTGGTTACGGAGAACATGCGGTGGAGCTGCCGGGGGTCATAGGGGGCGTAATAGTTCTCCGCAAGAAGCTTTCCTCCCTGCCAGATGTGGAAGCTGTGCAGGGGGAAAGGGAAGGAATCGGCTGAAAAATCTTTCATGGTTTGTACCTCCTTAAGGGCGGGCAGTATCGTAAGGGCGCGGCAGGGCCCTTTACTATATTATAAGACGTCCGGGCGGGCGGATTGGCAAGTCAAAAGAATAAAAAAGCAAAAATTTGTAAAAATGCACAAAAATACTGTGAAAAATTTGTGAACATTTTCGGAAAGCTAGCCGACTTATAAAGGTTGCATAAAAATTCAATAAATGCTATACTAAGTTGCAAGGGAAATGTAAACGCTTACAATACCGGAGGGCAGGACGGCCCGAAGGACTTATGGTAAGCACCCGCAATTAATCCAATAAGGAGGACAAACATGAAGAAGAAAGTAGTTTCATTGATGCTCTGCACAGCCATGGCCGCTGCGGCGCTGGCCGGCTGCGGAGGCTCCGGAGAGACCGCAAGTACCGCTGCAAGCACCAGCACGGGCAGCACTGCTTCAAGCGCATCCGGCGGAGAGACTGAGTCCGGCGAGTATGAACTCAGCGAGCTGAACATCATCGTCGACGGAACGATCACCGCTACGGTGGACGCGGGCCAGGCTGAGTTCGTCGCCCAGTGGGAAGAGGCTGTCAGCGAGAAGCTCGGCCATCCGATCAAGCTCAACATCACCCAGCTTGACCATTCCGATTACGCAGGCACCGTTTCCAGAACCCTTACGACCGGCCAGCCGGGCGACGCGGGTTATCCGGACGCCCTGATCATGTCCGCTTCCATGCTGAGACAGTATCAGAACACAGGCCTTCTCTGGAACCTCGCAGACGCGTTTGACAACGCTGAGTTCCAGTCCCGCATCACGCTTCCGACCGTCAACCTCAACATGAGAACCGCTGACGGCGCTCAGTACGGCTTCGCTCCGACATACGGCAACGGCTGCGTTACCTATATCAAGCAGGGCTGGCTCGATGCTGTCGGCAAGACAGTTGACGACATCAAGACTTTCGACGACTACTATGAACTGCTGAAAGCCTTCACGACCGAAGATCCGGACGGCAACGGCTCCGCGGGAACCTACGGCGTCATCGCTGCCGGCTTCGCGAAGTATGACGAAGCTCCTTACATCAACTACATGCCGGAATTCTGGCAGGGCGCTTACCCGAACTTCTACAAGAATGCTGACGGTGAGTGGGTTGACGGTTTCGCTGAGGAAGCTACTGTCGGCGCTCTTACAAGACTGGCTCAGGGCTACGCTGACGGC
>JAILID010000077.1 GCA_024695465.1 Lachnospiraceae bacterium
TTTTGTAATACGGGATGGGGATCACGGAAACAGTATATTCTCCCGCGGAAACGGCCTCCTCCCACATGCTTGCCATACCGTCCCAATAATCCGCGCGGTATGGGATAAATACCATTTCCTTTTTATCCAAAATGTGCAGCGTAAGCGCCGCGCGAAGCTCTTCGAGCTGGCCGTCCAAAAAGGCCTGCACGCCTGCCGCGTCCGCCGGTCCGAACTCTCCGCCGGCAATCGCATTGTAAAGCTCGTAGATGCTTTCGCAATAGGTCTCCATGGCCGAAACCGCAGCGTAACCTTCCCCGTACGCCTTTTCCACCAGATTACCCGTTTGGATGGTGCTTTCCTGGCAGGCCGCCAAAAGCTCCAGGCAAAGCTCCGCGTTGCCCTGCGCAAGCACCTGTACGACTGCGGCATGGGCCTCCCCGGTCGCGGAAAGATAGTCCCCCACCTGCGCTTTGATATGCCCCGTGGTATCCCGTTCCTCGTTTTTTAGGTGCTTCGGGTCAAAATTATATTTCAGCAGGTAATTATCTACCATGCCGATCAAATTTTCCTCCATTTTTTCGAAGAACGGGTATTCATGTACACCGCCCGCCTTTACCAAACGCATATAATCACCGTATTCTATTTTCAATACCCTGTCATATTCCACAGGAACAGGAAGCTCCGAATTTTCAAAGGGTACCCTGACCGTTTCCCGGAAGCAGGAAAGCGGATACTTGTGACTCTTATCCTTCAGCCAATAGGGCATCAGCACCGCATATTCCGCATCCTTCGGGGAAACAAGCGCAAAGACATCATCCGCTGCTTCATAGAATTGTTGCTTCAGCGGTCTCGTTCTGTCATATTTTTTTCCGAGAAGTTTTTCCGTTTCCGTCAGAAGCTTATCATACTCCTCTGCGCGGTCATCATCCTCTTTAATGGAATCTCCGCCGATAAACATCTGGTTTGCGACCTCAAAGCGTCCCTCTTCGTATTGCTCGTTCGTGGAAAGATAATCGATGGGAAAAACATCTACGCCGATTGGCAGATAACAATCGTGATACTTTTCGAGAAACTCCGGTTTAAAATTTAACCCGTGCCCGTTGGTCACCCTGGAAAGAAACTGTTCATAGAACTCATCGAAATGAAGATTAAACACAAAATAGCCGTCCTTGGGCATTTCCTCCACGGCGTATTTTAAAAATCGTTCGTAATCATCCCGGAGCATGCAAATATCCAGGTCGTCGTCCCAGGGAATATATCCCCCGTGGCGCACGGCCCCCATCAGGGTACCGCAATCCGCGAACCATTTGATATTATGGCGCCTGCACACCCTGTCGATATCCGAGAGCACCTCCATCTGTGCCGCCCAGATCCGTTTCAACATGCCGGTAATATAAAATCCCTCCCGCACCTCGTCTTCGAAATAATGCCTTGGATATTCAGTCATGCAATTTCCCCTTTGATGTTTCGCTGTATAAAACAAAATATGGCTGACCCGTTTCCGAGCCAGCCGTATTTTGTTAGATTAATGATTAACCTAATAATGAAAGTACGCCCTGAGTAGACTGATTTGCCTGTGCCAGCATAGACTGTGCAGCCTGCTGCAGAATGTTATTCTTGGTGTAGTTGGTCATCTCAGTCGCCATATCCGTATCTCTGATCTGAGACTCAGCAGAGGTTAAGTTCTCGCTGTAGTTCTTCAGGTTGTTTACGGTGTAGTCAAGTCTGTTCTGGATAGCACCCAGTTTGGAACGAGCGCCGGATACAGTCTTGATCGCGTTAGAGATGTTCGTCATCGTAGCAGAAGCTGCTGCATGAGTGCTTACAGAGATCGACGTTGTGTCTCCAATTCCGAGACCGGTTGCAGTCATCTTGGAGATGCTGATGGTCATGTTCTCGCCGCTGTTAGCACCAACCTGAAGGTTCTTGTTGGAGAACGATCCGGTCAGAAGCTTGGTACCGTTGAATGCTGCCTTGGATGCGATGCTGTTGATCTCGCTCTGGAGCTGAGTCATCTCGTCCTTGATCGCTACACGGTCCTCAGAAGCGTTTACGTCGTTGGCTGCCTTCGTAGCGAGCTCGCCCATTCTCTGAAGGATGCTGTGAATCTCGTTCATGTTACCTTCAGCTGTCTGGATCAGGGAGATACCGTCTTCGGAGTTCTTAACCGCCTGGTTAATACCACGGATCTGGTTTCTCATCTTCTCACTGATGGAAAGACCTGCTGCGTCATCGGCTGCTCTGTTCACCTGATAACCAGATGAAAGCTTCTCGGTTGCTTTGCTCACTGCCTTAACATTGCTGCTGAGCATTCTGTTTGTGTTTGCTGCCTGCAAATTGTGCTGTACTACCATAACTATTCCTCCTTGAATATAATGTTGCGTCCTTGCAACATCTACTGGCGGTCTTGCCGCCGTTGATAAGTGGTGTATGTTATAACGCCGAAGCGTGATAACCGATGTTGAAAGGTTTTTTTGTCCTACACCTTATATATCGGATCGGAAGTTGATTTCTTAACCCCTTTTCCGAAATTTTTTATTTTATTTTCAAAGTCCCAAAAAGCCCTTGTCTATAGTGCAATTTTAAGGCTTTTTGCCGTTTTTGTCAATACGGTTTATGCAATTTCTACAGAAAAAAGATCACTTTTTTCTGTCGTAGAGCATGGAATCGTTCACAAACCCGTTTGCCATGGATTTATAATATCTGTTAGCCACGCTTCTGGACTGCTTGGCCTGATTCACGCCTCTGCGTCCGTTGGTGAAGGCTTGTTCCAGGGCGGCGCGGTTTCGTTCCTCCGTCGCTTCGATCTTCAAGCCGATGTCCGTGCATTTCCGGATCAGATCCTGCATCGAAAGCAGATCCTCCCGGTAGGCTTCCCTGTCTTCTCCGAGCTCCGCCTTTACGCGCTCATATACGGAAAGAAAGCCCTTGTCGATCTCGTTCACGTTGTTGATCAGCACGTCCTTTTCTTCGATGGTGCCTGCGAAGGCCTCCTCGTCGAAGGGCTCCGACTTTGCGATCATGCTCTGATTTTCCGTAATGGCCAGAAGCCGTTCCAGGTAAGTTCTTTTCCGTTCCAGAGACTCCTTCATTATTTTTACATACGTACCGGATTGATGCTCCATACCTGCTCCTAATTGGTGTCCAGTGTCAGCTGCGGTCCCTTCGTCTTGGTCATGATTTGCTTCCAGATGTCTCGTAAATCCCGGATCTCATCTAACGCCCGGTTCA
>JAILID010000082.1 GCA_024695465.1 Lachnospiraceae bacterium
ACCTTCGTCCGCACCACCAGTGACACCTGGAGCCTCATCCAGTTCTACAAGGAAAACTATGATTTCCTGTAATACGTTTTCAGACAGTATTCGGGGCGATTGATAAAGGAGAACATCAGCTATGCAATTTTCATATGAGAACCAGAACTCATCTAGTTTCCTTGTATATGAACTTGCCGAAGACGAGGAACTTGATACCCTTGGAATGGGAATGCTGACGAACAACCAGATCCCGGGAATCCTTCCGGTAAACTTTGTACAGATGGATGAGAAACGCTATCTGCGTTTTAACATATCTTCCAAAATCAGCCTGGAAGATATGTTCAGCGGAAATGTCAATAAAACCCGTCTGCTAAACGTAATTTCCAGTTTATGCGATGCTTTTTCAGGAACCAAGGAGTATCTTCTTGATAATGGCATGTTTGTATTGGAAAGCAGATATATGTTCGCGGATATATCCACCGGAAAAACCAGGCTGGTATATTTGCCTGTTGAACGAAAGGTAGAAGAGCCGAATTTAAAGGCATTGATTTGGGAGATATTGTCCAGCGTACAATATGACGAGTCGGAAGACAGCGGGTATATCGCAAAGTTAATGAATTACTTAAACGGAAGCAATGAATTAAACCTCGTTGAATTTTCAACTATCTTACAGGATTTAAAAGTTGGTGCTTTTATTGGAGAAAACAATAGTGCAGGGAATGAAACACAGTCATTTCCTCAGGTTTCGATAATGCCGCCGTTTCAGTCTCCGAATCAACAAGCTTACCAGTCGATGAATCAGCAATCGTACCCGTCACTGAATCAGCAATCCTATCTGCCGCCGAATCAGTATACCTATCAGAGCCAGGTTCAGAAGCGAACTTCGGAACCGGCCCACTCTTTTTCCCGGGAAAATGATTCGGGGAGAACTTCAGGAACAACAATACTGGGTAAAAACGCGTTTAGTTCTCTTTCTTCTGACAGGCCGCTCAGGACACAGGAAAACGATTATGCGCAGGAACAGAATGTTTCTCAGGACCAAAATAAGAAGAAAGTTCTCTTTGGATTTATGAGAAGAGGTGATGATGCGGCGAGAGGCACATCTTCGGAATCGACAGGGAGAAGCACGGAACAAAACGGAACAGTGCCGCTGACAAGAAGTTCAGGGGCGTCATCAAATAGTTACGTGCGAAAGCAGGTTTTCGGCTCAAATCAGAACCAACAGATTGACCCTGCTTTTGGTAGTGTCTCCGGGCAGTATGAGGCTCAGGCGCAGCCGGATTATCAAGTGAGACGGAATGCGCCAATCGGAACAGCGCCGCTTAACAGGGCAAATAGAACTTCTACCGGAACAACGATTTTAAACGGCGGAGCGGGAGGATTTGCCAGGACTTCTGAACCGTATATACCGGTATTGATTCTTCGCAGGGAAAGAAACGGGCAGGAAGTAAGGATATCGAAAAGTGTTTTCCATATAGGTTCAGAGTACGGTTATGCTGATTTCTATATATCTGATAATAATGCGATATCCAGAAGTCATGCGGATATCATTGTACGAGGCAGCAAATATTTTCTGAAAGACACGAATTCAATGAACCATACTTACTTGAATGGTGAGATGTTAACCAGTAATGAGGAGTATACGCTGCGCAGCGGGGATAGAATTATTCTGGCAGATGAATCATTTGAGTTCTATGTCAAGTAATGAGAATATCATTTTTGTCGGAGGATGCTGCTGATGGAAATACAAATGTGTTATCAAAGTGCGATTGGCGGAAAAGAACGGAATGAGGATTCTCTTTTAATCGAAAAAGCAAAGACAATAGCAGGAGATGTCGTTTTTGCGGTTGTTTGCGACGGTATGGGTGGGATTGCAAAAGGAGAGCTGGCCAGTGCGGAAGTGATTCGAGCTTGCGATGCCTGGTTTTGCAGTTCATTTCCCAACTTGCTTAAGTCAGGCTTTTCGGCTGATAAACTGTATGCGGAATGGAACAGTTTGATTCAGCAGGAAAATAAAAAACTTGTCGAATACGGTGAAGACAATGGGATTGAACTTGGGACAACGATAACAGCACTCCTTTTAATGGAAGACTATTATTATATTGTAAATGTGGGTGATTCGAGGGTCTACTCTGTGACGGAGTTTGATATATCTATTCTTACAAGAGACCATACTTTGGTTATGAGGGAGGCAGAGCTGGGGATGCTTACCTATGAAGAGATGGAAAAAGACAGCCGCGGAAGGATTCTCTTACAGTGTATCGGCGCCAGCGGGAGTGTCGAGCCGGATTTTTTTGAAGGGTATTTAGAACAGCCTGTTACATTTTTTTTATGTTCCGATGGATGCAGGCATTTGGTCACGAATGAAGAGTTTTATCAGATGCTTAATCCGCAATCTGTCTACAGTGAAGAGCAGTTAGATGAAAATATAGGGCGAATCGTTCAGGAAAATTTAAATCGCGGTGAGATGGATAATATTTCTGCAATTGCGCTTAAAATCGGATAAGGAGAATGAAAAGTGCGGGATAATGAATCATATCTGATGGCTCCCGGTACCGTTGTCGGCGGTAAGTATGAAATATTGAAAAAAATCGGATCCGGTGGGATGAGCAATGTTTATCTGGTAATGGACAACCATCTTAATAAAAATTGGGCGCTTAAAGAAGTCCGTAAGGATGAGAAAACGGATTTTGACTATGTAAAAAACAGCGTGATCGTAGAAACGGAGATGTTAAAAAAACTTAGCCATCCCCATCTTCCAAGAATTGTGGATGTTATTGATACCGGGGGCGTCTTCTATGTCATTATGGATTACATAGAGGGGCAAACATTGGAAGCTGTCTTAAGTGAGTATGGCGCGCAGAGTCAGGAAGATGTTGTCAAATGGGCGCTTGTGTTGGCAGATGTTTTAAATTACCTTCACTCACAAAAGCCGCCGATTATCTATCGCGATATGAAGCCGGACAACATCATGCTTAAACCGGAGGGGGAAATTGTTCTTTTTGATTTTGGAATAGCCAGAGAATATCAAAAAGCAGAGTCAGAAGGAACTAAGAATTTAGGAACAGAAGGTTATGCGGCTCCTGAACAGTATGAGGAGGATTTTGCCAGGCTGATTGATGCCCGTACGGATATTTATGCATTGGGAGCGACAATGTTTCATCTGGTTACCGGTATTAATCCGAAAAAGTATAATTTGAATATACCGGATATCCGGGAGAAAAATCCGGCATTATCACCGGGTTTGGAAGGCGTTATAAAAAAATGTGTTTCCTATAAGCCGGAGGATCGTTTTCAAAATGCTGCAGAGTTAATATACGCTCTTGAAAATCTTGATCATTATGATGGGAATTATAAGAAAAAACTTAGACACAAGATTGCGGCCAGTGCAGTACCTTTTGTATTAAGTCTTTTGTGCTTTGGAATAGCTGCTTTTTCCGGTATTCAATTAAAAGAAGAACAGAAAAATAACTATAACCAGATTCTAAGTACGGCTACGGATATGGCCACTCAAAGCTATCAATCCGGTGAATATAATGCTGAGGTCCTGGAACAATTTATTATGGCTATTGACGTTGACAGCAGCAGGCGGGATGCTTATTTGAGGCTGCTGGATTATTGTTCAAGAATAAATGAGACCCAGGCAGGTCTGGATGTTGCATGCGCCAGAATTGATGCCGGAATAGGAGGTATTGACAAAGATAATGATGTACTTCTCAGGGTGGCTCAGCTTTATTTCGGCGGCGTCGCTTCAGATGCGGATTTTACGAGAGATTATACGAAAGCGGCGAAATACTTTGGACTAATCGATCAAAAGGAAGTTCCGGAAGCGCGGTATTATGCGGGGCTTTCGAATGCATTGGGTTCATTTAGCCAGGATATAAGTTGGGGGGATGTAAAAAATACGCTTGAGGAGTTTGAAGAATATAATGACAGGCAAGTGCTTTCTGAAGAGAAAATAAGAAATTATCAACTTGCGGCGGGTGTTTATACAGCAAGTAAACGGGAATTTCAATCATTGAATATAGATCCATATGAAAAAGCCATCAATATTCTTGATAAAGCGTTAAGTGCGGTCGAAAATCTTGAGCGAGACGCAAATGCGGAAAACAATGCAAACCTAATCGAACAAGTTGCTTTATTCAGACGGCAGATAATAAATGATTTAGGAACCGCTTATTATACGGCGTTTACTATAGATAGTCCAATGACAGATTTTGACAAGGCCATTGAATATTATGAAGAACTAATCGATATAACTGACTCTGAGACAGAAATTGAAAAGTTGGAATCTAAAATATTGGATATTATCAGTCAGCAGGGTGACGACAATAAAACGAGAGAACATTATGAAAGTATGATTGCCCATAATCCATCAAATGTGAAACTGAGATTAAACTATGCGGCATATTTACTTGAACACAAAGATGCGGAGGCTGCAAGAGAACAATTTGATAAGGTGGCAGATAATCCGGAAGCGAAAATGGATTCCAATTATGGGGTAATCAGTCAAAAACTTGAGAATGCCGGAGCTTCAGGAGGAGGAAATTGAAATGCCGTATGAATACATAATGTATTTCTCAATAGGAGCCGGAATCGTATTTTTGACTATTTCAATTATATTCTTCATATATTATAGAGTCCCTGCGGTTGTGAGTGAATTGACTGGCAGGACGGCAAGAAGAGAAATTGCGGCAATGCAATCCGGATCCGGACTTGCTGATAAAAAACAAACCCGGAAAATAAAAGGAAAAAAATCGACACGAGAGCTAGACAATGTCGGCGGGAAAAAGTGGTTTGTTCGAAAACGAAAGACGAATCAGTTGGGGCAGAATGAGGAAGTTTCGGATTCAAAGAAACCCCTGGATAATTCAGAGACGGTTCAAAAAATACATTCTCCCGGCAAATCAGTTGGAACCGAACCGCTCGATGTCAATTCATCAGGGGCGAGGATGTCAATTAATAATCAGGAGTCCTCCCATGTACAAAATGGAACAGAGCTTTTAATAATGCCAAAAGAGCAGGACAATACGAATGATGCTGAATTTGAAATACAGCGCCGGGTTTTGCTTATTAATACAGATGAAAGAATACTATAATAAAAAAGTCCGGGATCCGTTTTATCGGGTTTTGGACTTTTATTTTCATCCGCATCTTCGTTACTTTTTATCAAAATATTGTCCTGCTGCAAAATCCAAAACGAGACAAAACTCCAAAAATCCAAACAGTATACACCTCTGTAAACCCAATAAATTTGTATAAAGTGTTGAGAAAAGCAAAACACAAATGTATAATAACAAGATACGCAAATAATAAAAACTATAAATAAAAGGCAAATTAGTGAAACAGGGGGTGCTGGTGAAATGAAACCCGGATGATAGAACATTGTATAATCCTTGCGCGGCGATTCAGAAAGGCTTGGACAACACATTAGCTGACTGCAAGTACTGGTTTTTAAGGAGCAATGAAACTGAAACTAAATCCTAAGAAAGGGAGGGACTTTCAAGATGAACAGGAGAACTTTCAACCACATCAAGCGGTTCATAGCTTTTATTTGCGTTGCCGTCTTGCTCTTCAACGAGGCATCCATATCGGTGTCCGCGACTATGGTTGAAGGGACAGACGGCTTGGCGGAAAACACCGCAAATACGCCGGAAGCTTTGGGAGAGGCGGATGATTCCCCGTCGGAGAACGGGACATCTGCGGAGAGCAGTCCGGAGACGACTCCGGCCGCGACGGAAGCGGTCAATGATGCCGGTAGCCAGCAGGCGGATGCTTCATCCGGGGAAAATGAGACTGCCCAGGGTCAGACCCCTACAGCTTCACCGGAAGCTGAGGGGGAGGCCGGAAAGCAGTCGTCTGCTGACGCGCCGGGAACGGAGATTGAAAGCGAAGGGCAGAAGGAAGCCGAACCTTCCGAAACAGAGAATACGAATCCCGACAACAATCCGTCTGTCGGGACGGAGGATGCCGCAGCGGGTCAGGAGGGCGGCAATTCGACTGATCTGGGACAGATCACTGAGGAAAATGAAAACCCGGAAGCATCGGATCAGCAGTCAGATGAGGAATCTCCGGAAGAAAAATCAGGGACGGAAGCGGAGAATTCGGAAGCTGATCTTTCTGCCGCGGAGGCCGCCGCTGTTGAAAAGGAAAACGCTGAGAAAGAGTCTGAAACGGGGAACGCTGACAGCGTCTCAGGCGAAAGCAGCAAGACCGGGACAAGTACCGCCGCAAACAGTAAGGCCGGAACGACAACCAGCAGCAAGACCGGGACAAGTACCGCCGCAGGCAGCAAGACCGGGACGACAACAAACAGCAAGACCGGGACAAGTACCGCCGCAAACAGTAAGACCGGAACGACAACCGGCAGTAAGACCAGTCCGGCAGCTGCCGCCAACATGCAGTCTAAGACCTCGTCCTCAACGCAAAAACAGACGCCGGTTATCTCAAACGCGCTGCTCGGCGGGGTGACTTTTACGCGCAATGCGCTTAGTGTCGGCACGCCTTCCACGGCGACGGACGACCTGACGGCTGTTATTGAGAAGGTAAAAACGGCCGCTGATACCGACGAAGAATTGGTTGTGGGAGATGAAGGGGCGCCGAGTCTCTCTCTTACCTGCAAGATTTCCGGAAGCGAAACCCTGACAAGCGGGGCAAAGGTTTCCTGGACAGTCCAGGATGGACAGGCATCCGACAAAGCTCCGGCGGCAAAGGCCGGGGCGGTTACGCTTGCCAACGCCGATCAAAATACCGTGACGATTACGCCGAATGCCGGCTGGCAGGGAGGAGTTGTTAAGATCACGGCTAAAGTGACCTACCCCCTGAATGGAGGAAGCAATAGTAAAGAAATCAGCTCGAATGTAACAGTTTGGACGAATCGCGGCATTGAGCTTTACGTAAACGCTTCGCTCTGCGATGATAAAAAGGCTGTGACGCCTGATGCGAAGACAGCGGAAGTTGGCGCTGAACTGGGCGCCGCTCGCAAATCTTCTGTCGGCGCGGATTCGTCTTATGAAGAAGACGAGCTTGATTCAGAGAATTATTCTTTCCAGTGGCAGAAGAGGAAGGATACCCCGAATGCGGATGGCAGCTATTCATATGATGATATAGGTGACGCGAAAAAGTCTATATATATCCCTTCTACGGAAGGCGTTTACCGCGCGCATGTAACCGCAGTAAAAGATCCGGTTAACCTGCGGAATGCCTATGATGCCTATACTGATGGCGTTGCGGTCAGCAAGGTCTATGCGAAACTGGTTTGGTCAGAGGCGGAGCATGTGTATGATGGAGAGAAGGAGATTTCGTATACAGGGAAATATAAACTGGTTCGGACTGAAAATGAAGAGAAAGTGCTGGTTGAGGAGACGGAGGTCCCCTCGGCTATGACGTTGACGCTTCCATCTGCGGATGCGGCTTCTTATGAACTGGAAAACGTTGGGCCGAATGAAGATCTGGCGGCAGCTCTTTCCGATCAGTTCAAGATTACAGAGTATGGGACGCTTCCCGTTTCTGTGACGCCTAAGCCCTTGACGGCTGTTGTTACGGCGGCGGATAAAAACTTTGACGGAAACAGCCAGGTAGAAGCCGTTATAAAGGCAAAATGCGATGGCGTGCTAGCGGGGACTTCCAGGGCAGATCTTTTTGTAAAAGAGGCCGGGAAGGAGCCGGCGGCGGAGGATACCTTCCACAAGCTGGGGGCTGCGGATCTTTCTTTTGAAAATGAGGGGAACGTCGATGAGGATACGGAACTGGCTGTCAGCGGTCCTGCTGAGGGTGCGGTGGCGCTTTCCGGAAAGGTTTCGAAAAACTATACCGTAACGTTCACGTATGACAAAGCGACGATTAAGAAAAACAGTTTTTTGGCGGATACTGTTCAGCTGGCGGATTGCGTGCAAAATGGAGATGACGGCACGATCTGGGTGAAGAGCAGTCCGGTTACGGTCAACGCGGCAGCGGAAGGTTATACGGTTTGCGCTGTTGTTGATGGGAGCTATGCCGCTTCGGCGCAGGCCGGCCTTTCAGAAGACGGCAAGGCTGAAGTCTACGTGAAAAACGCGGAGGGGGATATCGGCAAGGTCGTCCTCAGCGGCATTATGATAGATAAGACAGCTCCGGCTATTGAGACGACGGAGAAGGATAATCTTTATTTCAAGAAGGTCAGCGTCACCTATACGATTAGTGACGGCGAATCCGGTCTGGATGAAGACAGCGTCTTTTATTACCCCTCGCTGTCAGAGAAGGCGAGCTTGACGTTTGACGCATCGAAGTGGACAAAGGGGGAATTGACAGAAAGCGATGGTAAGTATGTCCTTTCGGCGGAATTCGATAAGACCGTCGGTTACGTATATGTCCGGGCTCTGGATGCGTTGGGAAATGAAAACATGATCGGTACCCCGCTTCTCCTCATAGAAGAGGACAAGCCGAAAAATCCGGTTATCAGCTGTGATGATGCGGAAATTCCCCAAAAATCCCATTCGGTTTCAATAAATGCGGAGGACGCGAATATTGAAAATAAGACGAAGGATACGGTAGAGGCTTCCGGGATTCAGAAGATCACGCTTTCCCTTTTCGATGAAAATGAGAATGACGTGACGAAACAGGTTTCCTTTGAGCTGAACAGCGGCGAAGGCATGGATGAGGCTGAAATTAACGGGTACACTGTTACCCGCGCCGAGGCTCCTGGAAATTATGAGGATGCGGTTGGGGCCGCTTCGATGAATATTTCGGTTACAGTGACGGCTGCCGAAGTCATGGAGGGAAGCTATACCCTAAAAGCGACGGCGACGGATTACTGCGGAAATATATCCGAGGCCGGCCAACTGACGGTTCTTTTGGACAATATGGCGCCCCGGGTTACAGTGACGATGGAGGGCGGAAATAGCGTTGACAACGTTTGGTATTATAAAGCGGATAACTGCGGCGTTAAGGTTGCTTTTGAGGACGCCTTCCTCGAAAAAGGAGGAACCTATAAGGCGGCTATACGAAAGAAAGGCGGAAGCGGGGAATTTGAGACGCTGTCGAATATTTCCGGCAGCAGCGCCAGCATTGATTTTTCGAATGAAACGGTGGCCCAGCTGGAAGATGGATGCTATGAGGTGATCTTTGAGGCGGTGGATGGCGCAGGCAACAGCGCGTCAGAATACTCGGAAGAAAGCAAGGGAACGGTCATTTCTACCTCAGGCGTGTATAACGCGGCAGTCTTTACCCTGGATACAACTGCGCCTTTAGTGACAGGGATTGAGACCTGGGTCACGCTGCCGGAGGATGGCGAGGCGGATGTCAAGGACAGCGCGAAGACCGGTAAGGTAAAAGATAATACGGCGTATTACAACCGCCCCTTCACCATTCGGGTCAAGGTGGAGGATGAGAATATGGCTGTAGAGGACTGCATCTATACAATCGCGGAAGGCAAAGCTCCCGAGCAGGAAAAAGCCGGAGCTGAAGGCAGCCGGGCTGCCATCGGAGAGGACGGCTGGATCTCGTTCGATGTTGAGACGGAAAAGGACCCCAGACAGTTTGCGGTTCTGGGCAGGGATTATGCCGGAAATGCAATCGTTCTTTCAGAGGAGCTTACACAGGAGTCTTCTGAATCAAAGGAAGACCAGGGTTATCTTAAGAATTCCGGTTCCGGCGTCAATAAGCAGGCTAAGTGGGAGAATTGTACTTATACATTGCAGGAAGGAGAGGAGGGTGCTTCTCTAAGTCTTACAGGCGTACGTACGACCTATCTGCAGGTGTATGACGCCCGTCTTCCGAAGGTCAGCGTTTCCTATAAGAGAGCGTCTTCTGAAACTCTTGAGGAAAGCTATATTTATGATAAGTATGCTTATTATAATTCAGACATTTCCGCAAACTTTACCTTTATGGATTTGGACGAGGCGGATCGGGAAGGTTTGTCCATCCAGGTGATAAAAGACCAGGACAAAGAGAACGCGAAGACTTACGCCTATAAAGATCTTGAAAAAGAGGAAGTCGAAGGCGGAGAAGTTTTTTATTCCTTGCTCTTGGGCGAGTGGCTTGAGGAGAAGGAACGCGACGGCGAGTACCGAATCAGCGTTTCGGGCAAAAACCTTTCCGAAACTCTTTTCAGCGTCACGGAGATGGAACCTGCGGATCCTGAAAAGGAAGCTTACAAGGACTGCGTGAAGCGGGTGGAGAATAATGGAAACGAAACGTTGGAGGGAGTGACTCTTAGCTATACCCTGGTCCGGGATACGAATGCGCCGCAGCTTACCGGGTTTACGGTTATTCCGGATGAAACGGTTGCGAATAAGGAACTCAATAAGGATTTCAACAAACGTTTCTATTTCAATGGTAAATTTACGGTGAAGGCGCAGATCGAGGACGCGAATCTCCCTGAAGAAGCGGCGTTAAGCACAATCGTCTTGAGGAGAGCCGAGGAGACTTCTGATGTGAATGGATCCCAGTTTACCTTCAAAGAGATGGATGCATTCAAGAGCGTTTCCTTTGATGCTGAGAACGCGGAGACAGCGGCCGGGTATTCATTTGCCAATGGACAGGCTGTCTTCAGCCAGTCTGTTGATGCTGATGGTGTTTACGCCTATGCGTTGTACGGCAGCGACCTGGCTGGAAACACGCTCACCTATCCGCAAGATGTTGAGGGAAGCTCTCTGATGACGGTTTCCGCCGGAACGGATGAAGCAAGTGAGATCAAGGCGTTTATTTCGCCTTATATAGTCAAGGATACCGTGATTCCGAAAGGCCTCCTTACCATCAAAGCCTTAATTCAGGCCAGCGATAACGAGGGCGGCTTTATTGAGACTTCTGAGCTGGCTTACAGCCAGGAGACGGATGCTGCGTATCCTTCCTATTACATGCCTTATCAATCAACAAATAAGGCTGAGATCGTATTGGCTGCCGGCAGTGAGGAGAAGTCTCCTCTTAAGATATCCTATGACGTTTTGGAGAAAAACGGTACGGAGAAGACCAGCCATGTAACGATGAACGATACAGGAGCGGCGACTTTTCTTAATGACGCATCCCTCAGCTATACGATTGAAAATCGGCGGATCATATGCGTCGTCGAAGGCCTTCTGGAGGATTTGGCCGGCAATAGGAGCTCTGCGGTAAATTCCTGCAATATTTATCTGGATACAAATGCGCCGAATTGTCCGGATGAGCCGGATGGGTCGCCGGATGTGATCGCCCCGGTTGTTATGGTCGAGCCGATTATCTCGGACGGGTACTATGGCAATGAAGGGGAGAGACTCTTCAGCGGCGACGTGAAGTTTAAGGTTACGGTGACGGAACCCTACAGCGAAGCTGTTGGAACGCCTGAGGCGAATCGGAGCAGTTCCGGTATTGCTAAGGTTACCTGGAAAGTAACGAATCTGAAACTAGAAGAGGTTTTGGGAGAAAACGAGGGAACGCTTTTTGAACAGGGGAAAACTGTCCAGATCGGGGAGCAGAAATTTGCGGATGAAAGCAGCTTGATCTTCCAGTATAAGAGCAATGAGACCAATCCGGTTGTCGTCAAGGCCGATGCGGCGACCAATCGCAATGATCTTTGCTTAGTGGTGGCTGCGGAAGATAACGCCGGAAACGAAAGCTCTTTTACCTACAATTTCGGAATTGATATAACAGAACCGACCCTGGCTGTCGCGTTTGACAACAATACGGCGAAGAACGGAAAATACTTTGACGCCGGCCGAACCGCGACGATAACCGTGACGGAAAGGAACTTCAACAAGGATACGGCTATAGTAGAAGTTGCGGCTGATACCTGGACGGATGAAATGGAGCTTTACAGCGACAGCGGCTGGAGTAAGCGAAATGTGAGCGCTGATGTCGCAAATGGCAACGGAGATACCTACGTCCGGACGATCAAGTTCCAAAAGGACGGAGATTTTACCCTGAAAATCAGAGGCTTTACGGATGACGCCGGAAATGAAAGTAAAGAGATTACGATTCCTGCCGATACGAAAGCTTTTGCCTCTGAGGAAGATAAAAGGTCGGCTTACGGGGAATTTACCATCGATACGGAAGCTCCCAGGGTCAGCATCTGCATGGATAACCCGGAAAAATCTTACAGCGAAAAGAACCCGAAATCTGACGATACGAAGTATTATTACCGGGCGGATAACTGCGGGTTTACAGTGACGATTGACGATAACGAGCACAAGCTTATCACTCCGGATGGAAGCGGCGCGGAGTATGGCTGCAAAGTGACGAATGGCGGAGATACGAGGAATTATAATGCTTCCAATCTGCCGGAGACGGAAACGGATAAAGAGATCACATTCGTCTTCCCCTCTGAAGCGGTAGCAAAGTATGGAGACGGCGGACACGAGATTATCGTCAAAGCTGTTGACGCGGCCGGCAACGAAGCGGTGACGCTGCTTGACAGCAGTGTGGGGTGCCTGTTCGCGAAAGAGAAGAAAGACGGCAGGGAGATCATCAAAGGGACGAAAGGCTCCTTTGTTCTGGATACGACCGCTCCGGAGCTGGTTTCCATCGAGACCAATGACGCTTCTGTCCATAAAGCTGCTGAAACCGGAAAGATAACCAGCAACATATTATATGAAGACCTGAATTCGGTCTATTACAACGCGAAGATCGAGGTTGTCACGAAAGTAGAAGATTGCTATATTTCCGCTGATGATTTCACGGGCTTGTCGGAAACGGTCAATAATAAGACCGGAGCGAAGAGCCAGACAGCGGGCGAGTTCAGTATTGAGGAAGTCTCGGCCAAGGAGAAAGAAGGCGCGTCGTTTGCGGCGGGCGGAACGATGAATGCGGAGATGACTACCGTGTTCGCGATGGCTCCGGGAAGCCATTATGACGGCGTCGTGTTAAGCGGAGAAGACAAAGCCGGGAATAAGCTGGTTTTGAAGGAGGAATACGCAAAGGCTAATGACAATGACAAGATGACGGATGGAGGAATGGGAGAACTTACAGCCCTGCACGGTAAGACGGTTGACAATGAGAATCCGAAGGTTTTGATTTCCTATCACTCGGAGGACAAGGCCAATCTGTACAAGGGAGAGGAGTCCTTTAACGGAAAATTCGAAACCGCTTACTACAACAAGAACATCCGGGTCGACATGGCTTTCAGCGATAATTACGAGCTGGATGGAAGCCTTTTGACGGCGGGACAGGATAATGCGGCTGCGTCTTCGGCGGCTAAGGTCAGGAGCCTTTCTGCTTACGGCATGAAGGGTACGCAGTTCAGCTACAGCATTCCGACGATCCTTGTCGCGGCAGAAGGCCGTTATACGTACGCGGCCGCCGGTACCGACCGGGCCCTGAATCCGATTGTTGTCAGGGAAATGAAGCCCCAGACGGACAGCAATCCGAATGACAGCTACGAAAAAGAGGTGAAGGGGAAATCTTTCAAATCAAAATACGAGCTGGTTCTCGACAAGACCGCTCCGGTCTTCACCTTCTCTGTGAGCAGTCCGGGGGCGGCGAATAAGGAGCTGAACAGCCAGGGCAATCGTTACTACTTTAACAGCGCCTTTACCGCGGCCGCGAAGATTACGGATACGAATTTTGATCCGGCTAAAATCGTCATGAAGCGGGGAGCTGTGACCGAAGGGAATTATGACAGCTCGACGGCTCTTGTAAGCGCCTATGATGTCAAGACGATTGCCAATGAGAAGGATAGTAAAGGGGCTGCAACCCTGCGTTATACGGATACCGTATCGGCGGACGGCGTTTACCGCTACGCTGTTTACGGAAGCGACAAGGCCGGCAACGCGCTGGTGTCTTCGAAAGCGGCTTACAATCTGGATGGGACGGACAGCAAGACGGTGAACCTGAAGGAAGAGACCGGGCGGGGATCGCTTGAGACGCTGGCTGATACGACGAACCATATCGTTATCGATACGGTTAAGCCGGCGGGAACCATTTCCATCCTGAACGCTGCCAACAGCGAATATTACCGTATGCTGACGAACGGCAACGTGGAGATCGCGGAGCCCTATCGTGATGAGAGGAGCGCGAGAATCCGGCTGACGGTTGATTCCAAGGTTGAGCGCACGCCGGTTAAGATTGATTACGCCGTGACGGCCCAGCCCGACAGTTCGAGCCAGAGCGGAACATTTGGAAAATATATTTACAACCACGCAGAAACGGTAGCGATTTCGGGCCGCCAGCAGTTTAAGGCCTCGGAATATACCCTGACCGATCTGGCCGGCAACAGTGTGACGGCGGCGTCCAAAAATTTCATTTACCTTGATCAGGACGACCTGCCGAATCAGGACAGGCTGGCTCCTGTGACGACGATCGCGGCGACCGCGCCCGCTTCGGTGAGGGGCGGCAAGGGACAGGATCTCTTCCGGGGAGACGTGAGCTTAAACGTGAAGGTTACGGATCCTTATGGCCAGCAGTCGAGTTCCGGTTTGGCGGATATCCATTATGACGTCTATGTGAACGGCGCCAAGGTGGATGCGGACACGAGGACGCTGCATTCGGCGAACCGGGAGTTCGAGCGGGTGAATTATTCGGATCCGAAGCTGGACTATGTATTGGATCAGACGATTACGATCCCGGCGGCCAGCCACAATTACAACGATCTTAAGGTCGTGGTTACCGCTTTTGACAACGCCGGCAATTCTTCGACGGCCCAGTACGAGTTTGGTATCGATATCACGGCTCCGAAGATCCGGGTGGTCTATGACAACAACAGCGTACAGAACGGCAAGTATTTCAAAGAAGACCGTGTGGCGACCGTAACGGTGACGGAGCGGAACTTCAATGAGCCGGCTATGAGGATCGCGACAGAGTCCGCGGCGGCTATCAGCGGCTGGAGCCATGTTTCCGGACCGTCCGCCAACGGGGACGACGATACCTGGTCCTGCACAGTAGCTTATCGTACGGATGGGAATTATACGCTGTCCGTGGCCGGAGCAGATCTTCTTAGCTGGACGGCTTCCGATATCCAGTATGTCGGGGAAGTGCCGCAGGATTTCGTGCTCGATAAGACGGCTCCGGTGCTTTCGGTGTCCTATGACAACAATGATTCGGCTAACGGCAAGTATTACAAGGCAGACAGGACGGCGACGCTGTCGGTTTCCGATGTGAATTTCCAGGGAACCAACGACATAGCGGTGTCGGCTGAGGGAGGTGGAAGCGCTCCGGGGGTAGCCTTTGGGGGAGATTCGGCAAGCATGCCCTTTACGGAGGACGGCATCTATTCCTTTACGGGAACGGTTACCGATCAGGCCGGAAATGTCTCTAATGTTATCGCGGAGGAGGAGTTTGTCATAGACAAGACTCTTCCGGAAATCGAGGTGAGCGGAGTCGAGGATCTTTCTGCCAACCGGGATCCGCTGTCGATCGTCGTCTCCATGACGGATACGAACCTGAATGCGGACAGTATTTCCGTGAAGCTGAACGGAACCATGCACGGCGAAGTGGGCGTATCCGGAAGCCGGAACGCGGAGGGAACTAACGCGGTGTACAACCTTGACCAGATCGACATCGACGACTACTACACGCTTTATTACACGGCGACGGACCTGGCCGGAAATGAGGTTACCAAGACAATCTCCTTCTCAGAGAATCAGAAGGGAACCGGTTTCGAGTTCATCGGAGAGATACAGGATAACGGCTATGCCCTCGTCCGGTTTACTCCGGAATACCGGCTTACAAACGTGGATGAAATAACAATCCTTTCAGCGGCCATAAACGGCCAGGAGGTTCCTTATACGCTTACGAGCTCGGGAGAGGTCTTGAAGAGCACGCTTCGCTTTGACCAGGAGCTTCCTTCGGATGGAAAGTATGTCATAAACCTCGAGGTATCGGATGCGGCTGGCAATATCAGCACGGATCGTCAGGAGTTTATCGTGGATACGATGGCGCCCAAGCTGACGATTCTCGGTCTTTCGGATGACGTGCAGCGTTACTATGAAGAGTTCGTGATCACCCTCCGCAAGGAGAGCGAGAGCGACGAATTCCTGTTGATTCAGCTGGATGGAAAAGAGCTTGTCGAGGGAAGCGGCGAGGGAACCTACACCGTGGCGGAGAACGGGGATGTCTACGTTACGATTTCGGAATTTTCCGCGCATGAGCTCCTTGTCCTTGTAAGGGATGAGGCTGGCAACATGACCGTCTATCCGGAGCAGGATGAGACGAAGAATTTTGTGGAAAAGCTGAGCGAGCTTGTCAGAAAAGGCGTGAGCGTGAAAGAAGCGGCTTCCGAGACGGAAACGTTCGAACCCAGAAGATTCGAGCTTACCAACAATCTCTTCCTGAAATTGTGGGATAATAAACCCGCGTTCTTCCTGGTGTTGACCCTTGCGACGGTGCTTGCGGCGCTTCTCTTCCTTTTCATTTGGAGAAGACGGGAAAGAAGAAAAGAGAATATGTAAGAAAAGAGAATAGAGTACAATAAAAGACAGCCGGCTGAACGCCGGCTGTCTTTGCTCTGCCCCCTCACAAATCATTGATCAAGTCAATCACATGCTGCTGCTTCCTTCTGGTCAGTGAATTCAGCCGGCGGAAGGCATTCAAAAGCTCCGCGCTCGGATTCTGCCGGGTGAGGAAGAATTCGTTGGGTTCGATGGCGAAGTAGTCGCAGATCTCGAAGAAAACGGGCATGGAGGGCATCATCTTGCCGTTCTCAATGCGGTTGATATAGGTTTCCGATAAGCCAAGCGTGAGGCTCATATCCCGGGCGGAAACGCCCTTTTCAATTCGAAGCTGAGAGATTCTCTCGGCAAATTCTTTATTTGTCATGAAAAATTCTCCTTTTGGAACAGAATATCTCACAAAAAGAGAAAAACAGTGATCAGAAATAAATAATTCACATAAAACAAAGCTTTAAAATAACAATAAATTAGGACTCGCCCTTTTAGAAGGCCGAAAAAGAAAAAGATAGACTTTTCTTTCCAAAGCTACTATAATAACGGAATGAAATAGAAGTATGGCAAAGACGGCGGGCGCTGTGAGGTCAGGGCAAGGAAATGCAAAAAGCCCCCGGGCGGTTCTGGGACCTTCCGGCAGCGGCCTGTCACAGCGGTATTCCAGGAGAATGGGGTTGAGGACAATGGAAAAACTTGTTACGGTAAGAGAATTATTTAAAGAGACGGATCGCTATCTGGACAAAGAGGTCAGCGTCGGAGGCTGGGTGCGGAGCATCCGGGATTCCAAAACCTTCGGCTTTATGGTCCTTTCGGACGGGTCCTTTTACACGACGCTTCAGGTCGTATTCCACGACCGGATGGAGAATTTCGCGAAGATCGCTAAGCTGAGCGTCGGCTCCGCAGTCATTGTCAGGGGAACTTTGGTGGCGACGCCGGAGGCCAAACAGCCTTTTGAGATCCAGGCGGAGACGATTGAGGTCGAGGGCGAGTCCACTTCGGATTACCCGCTCCAGAAGAAGAGACATACGCTGGAGTTCTTAAGAACCATGCCGCATCTCAGGCCGAGGACCAACACCTTCCAGGCGGCCTTCCGGGTCCGCTCGCTGGCGGCCTACGCCATCCACAAATTCTTCCAGGAGAGGGATTTTGTGTATATTCACACTCCGATTATCACCGCTTCGGATGCGGAGGGAGCCGGGGAAATGTTCCAGGTTACGACTCTGCCGCTGGACAAGCTGGCGGCTGCCGGGGAGGGAGGCGTTGATTTCTCCAGGGATTTCTTCGGCAAGCCGGTTAATCTGACGGTTTCCGGCCAGCTGAATGTTGAGCCTTTTGCCCAGACCTTTCGCAGCGTCTATACCTTCGGGCCGACCTTCCGGGCAGAGAATTCCAACACGCCCCGCCATGCGGCTGAGTTCTGGATGATCGAGCCGGAGATCGCCTTTGCGGATCTTGAGGACGATATGGCCCTGGCGGAGGACATGATCAAGTACATCATTAACTACGTGCTGGAGAACGCCCCGGAGGAGATGGCTTTCTTCAACCAGTTTGTGGACAAGGGCCTCATTGAGCGCCTGAACGGGGTTGCCGGCGCGAAGTTTGCCCATGTGACCTATACGGAGGCGATCGGGCTTCTTGAGAAGTCGGGACGGAAGTTTGACTACCCGGTGAAATGGGGCGTGGATCTGCAGACTGAGCACGAGCGCTATCTGACCGAGGAGGTCTTTAAGGGACCGGTGTTCGTGACGGATTATCCGAAGGAGATCAAGGCCTTCTATATGAAGCAGAATCCCGATGGGAAGACCGTGGCCGCCATGGACTGCCTGGTGCCTGGCATCGGGGAGATCATCGGCGGCTCCCAGCGCGAAGAGGATTACGACAAGCTGCTCGCGAGGATGGAGGAGCTGGGCATGGATATCAGCCAGTACAAATTCTATCTGGATCTTAGGAAGTATGGGACGACCCGCCATGCGGGCTTCGGATTGGGCTTTGAGCGCTGCGTCATGTATCTGACGGGCATATCCAACATCCGCGACGTGCTTCCCTATCCGAGAACCGTGAGGAGCTGCGAGTTCTGATCCCGGAACAGCCGGGACAGGCGCTGCAGATCGATCTGTAATCAGAAATAAAACCGGCCGGCGCGCGGCGAAAGCCGCGTCCCGGTCGGTTTTTTATGCTGGAGGCTTATTCCGCGCATCTGGTCATGGCGACCGTTCCCGTGCGGGTGATTTCGACGATCCGGAAATTTTTCAGCAGGCGGAGGAAATTTCCGACCCTTTCCGGGGTATCGCAGATCTGGATGGTGATGAGGCTGTCGGAAAGGTCGATCACCTTGGCTTCCATGAGCTGGCAGATCTCGATGAGGTCTTTGCGGCTGCTGCGGGTATAGCGGATTTTGACCAGCATGAGCTCGCAGCGGACGCTGTCCTCTTCTCCGAAGGTTTTGACCTTGATGACGTCGATTTTCTTGTTGAGCTGTTTTTCAATCTGTTCCAGGACCCGGCCGTCTCCGGAACTCACGATGATCATGTTGGAGACGCCGGGCTCTTCGGTTTCTCCGACCGCGAGGGAATCGATGTTGAAGCCCCTCCGCCAAAAAAGCCCCGCGACCTTGGAGAGGACGCCGGAACGATTTTCAACGAGGACTGAATAGATTCGCTTCATTGCATTTCCCTCCTTTCTCATGCAAGACAGTCCGGATCGACGTCGCATTCGAGGATGGTCGACCTCTCGGGATAGCGCAGGAACTCTCCGATCAGCCGGTCGGTATCCGCGCCTTTGTAGAGCTTCAGGAAATCCATTCCGTATGCCGCGGCGATGCCGGAAAGGTCCGGATCCCCGTCAAGGATCGTCGCGCAGCTGCGGCCTTCGTGGTGGAAATGCTGGTACTGGTAGACGAGGCCCAGGGTGCCGTTCTTGATGACGACGAGCTTGATCGGGACCTTGTGCTGGCGGGCGCTGGCGAGTTCCATCATGCTCATCTGGAAGGAGCCGTCGCCGCAGACCGCGACGACCTGTTTTTTCGGGCAGCCGATCTTGGCGCCTATGGCTGCCGGAAGGGCGTAGCCCATGGTGCCCATGCCGCCGCAGGTGATGAAGCGGCCTTCGCGGATGACCACGTAGGCGCAGGACCAGAGCTGGTTCTGGCCGACGTCCGCGACGTAGACGGCGTCCTTCTCCATGGCCTGGGAGAGGGCCCGCATAAAACGTTCAGGGTCGATTCCCCGGGGAATTTCCCGGGCTTTAAAGAGGCGCATCCATTCGGCCCGGGCTTCGACCAGGTAAGAGGTCCAGTCCCGGTAGTAGACTTCCGGCTCGCGTTCGCAGAAATCCTGCAGGATATGGCGGATATCCCCGACGAGAGGGATGGCGGGACCCGCGTTTTTACCGATTTCCGCCGGATCCACGTCGATGTGGACCAGCAGCTTCTTCTCGATGAGGGCGGGATCCCGGATGGTCCGGTCCGCGACACGGGCTCCGGCCATGATGATGAGGTCGGCTTCCCGGGCGGCCTTGTTGGCGAAGGGGTGGCCGTTGTTGCCGACCATGCCGAAGTTAAGCGGATGCTCGGTGGGCAGAACGGAGATTCCCATCATGGTCGAGACGATGGGGATCCGGTATTTTTCAATGAATTCCCGGAAGACGGGAACTGCATTTCCCAGATGAATGCCTCCGCCGGCGATGACCAGGGGCTTTTTCGCGGTCTTGAGGGCCTCCAGAACCCGCCGCATCTGAAGCGGGTGGCCGTTCACCGTGGGTTTGTAGCTTCGGATCTTGATTTTCTCCTCGTAGGAGAAGGCGGAGATCTCGTTCGTCTGCATGTCGAAAGGAAGGTCGATCAGGACCGGTCCCGGCCTCCCGCTTCTCGCGATGTAGAAGGCTTCCTTCATGATTCGGGGGATATCTTCCGTGTCCTCGACGATGTAGCTGTATTTTACATAGGATTCGACTGCTCCGACCACGTCGGTCTCCTGGAAGCCGTCCGTTCCCATGAGCTTGGAGTCCACCTGCCCGGTGATGCAGACGATGGGGATCGAGTCGGCGTAGGCGGTGGCGATGCCGGACATGAGGTTGAGCGCGCCCGGGCCGGAGGTGGCGATGGCCACGGCCGGCTTGCCGGAGATCCGGGTGTAGCCGCTGGCCTCGTGCGCGGCGTTCTGCTCCTGCCGGCAGAGGATCACTTTTATATCCGTATCATAGAGCGCGTCAAAGACCGGGCAGATGACGGCTCCGGGGTAGCCGAAGACGCACTCGACATTTTCAAGTTTGAGACATTCGACAAGGGCTTTTGCGCCGTTCATGGGAGCTTCCTTTCTAATACATAATTTTTGCTGTCGGTTTATTTATCATAGCATAATCAAAGGAAAATGCAAAGCGGGAAGAAAGGTTTTGAAGGCGCGGCGGCACATTACGCACAAACCGCTTGAAGTCCGCCGCAATTTCGTCTAAACTGATAGATGGAGATTGAATACTTTTTGGAGGCGGAAAATGAACGGATACGGTTTGCGCAGGCTCCCGATCGGCGTGCAGGGCTTCCCGAGCCTTCGCGGCGACGGGTTTGTGTACGTCGACAAAACGGAATATATCTATAAGCTGACTCAGGGGAGCCGGCAGTATTTCTTATCGCGCCCGAGAAG
>JAILID010000114.1 GCA_024695465.1 Lachnospiraceae bacterium
GTTTGGTGAGGAAAGGGCTTCTTTCCGTTGCTGAGGCGGCAAACCAGGCGGAGGTGTCCGAGGCGGAGTTCAGGAAGTACCTGTCCTGAGAGTTTCAGGCGGGCTGAAAATGGATTTATATTTTCTGCCTTCCGCTGGGGCCCTCGAAGAAGTCCGGGATCGGCTGGCGCTATACCTGGCATGAGGACGAATTTCATTTTAAGTGTAATGAATGTATCTACGCGAAGATCCCCGGGCGGGGCGGGCTTTTGAAACTGGACGCCATGTGCTGCCATGCGGACATCCTCAATTACGGGGCGCTGCCCTGCGCGGATTTTATCCGGACGAAGGCGCTGTGCCGGGGATGTCTGCGACTCCCGTTTTGTCCGGCACAAGACGGATGCCGGCGATTCGCCGGCCTTTTTTCAATTTCGTTTGCTGTTTGCCTGGTCGGTCGATTTTGGGCTGCAGGAGGTCAATTTGGAGCAATTTCTTTCAGAATGCCCGCCCGGCTGTTTTATGACGTCAGGCGGCCGCTTTGGGCAGTCTGAAAACAAGAATATCAATCCAGACTGCCCGCTCGGGCGTTTTTTGGCGTCAGTCGGCCGCCATGGACAGGCCTGATCTTCAGGAGCTGCTAAGAGATCGGGTGAGACCTGGGGCTCTGGAGATTAAAATGGCAATTTTCCTGAAATGTCTGGACAAATTGTCTCTTATTTTATATAATTTTCACGAACGGTGCGATGGGGCATTCTATGGGCGGCAGCTGTTTCCTGAGCCTGCGGCCATAAGTCTCAGACAAGTACATGAAAGGAAGTGATATTAAGTAATCAGAATTATTGATAAATGTGATTAGATGTGCTTAAGTGTACTTAAATAAATATAGGGGTACATTTTATGGAAAAACAAATATGACAACTGATTATCCAGGCACTTGAAGAAAATGAATATGAGGTTGCGATAGATTCCGATGGTATATATGTTGACGAAGAAGATACCACTACTGGCATAAAAATATCGGTCGAAATAATACCATAGGAGGATTGTTATGAACACATCTAAGATCACAAATTATAAACCAAAAGATTTTGCTGAACTTTTGGGCGTATCAGTAAAAACATTATAAAAATGGGATAGGGAAGGGATCTTAAAATCAAATAGAACGCCTGCCAATAGACGCTGTTATACTTATGACCAATATCTTACATACAAAGGGATAGATACAGAAAAAAATTTGCCAGACAGTGATATATGCAAGAGTGTCCACAAGAAATCAAAGGGATGATTTAATAAATCAGATTGAGTTCCTAAAACAATTGAAACTAAAGAGAGAGCAAAGAAGACCCTCTCGTAAATATGAAAATAAAAAGAAAGGAGGAGCTGCTCAAAGTAAAAATATACAAAAGCAAGTTGAGGTGGTTCAGAAAATTCATCATACCCTTGCCAATATTCGAGATCATTATAGTAAGACAACAGTAAATGAGATCGTGAAAACCAAGCCGTCTTATATTACCATTGAAGATTTGAATGTCAGCGGGATGATGAACAATAAGCATCTGTCAAAGGCAGTACAACAACAAAAGTTTTATCAATTCAGGCAAGTGCTAACGCAAAAATGTAAAGAAAATAGTATAGAACTCCGTGTTGTTGACAGATGGTTTCCATCTTCTAAAATCTGTAATTGCTGTGGCCGGATAAAGAAGGACTTAAAATAATCAGACCGCGTCTATAAATGTGATTGTGGATATATGGAAGACAGGGATTATAACGCAAGTCTTAATCTAAAAGACGCGACAATCTATGAAATAGCATAATCAGGCAATCATAGATATGTACCGATGGCTTAGTCGGGAATTTACGACTGCGGAGTGTTACACAAACGAAAGTAGGAACAGTCTTCGGACGACCAAAATCGGACACGATGAAACAGTAACTATAAATCGTGAGATTATAGCAAATCATCTCAATGTGAGTATATTTCATCATATTTTGAGCAGCAGAAAAGCATGAAAGACAAACGTATGGTAATTGCGGGAGTACTGGCTCTTGTGGTTTTGCTGGGGGTCATTGTTGCCACAGTGAACAAGAAGCCGGACACGGGGACGCAGACGGGCACTGAAGGGGGGACCGAATCTGCTGCGGTGACAGAATCCACCGCATCGGCAGGCTCCACCGCGTCAGCCGGGACTGCCTCAACGGAGAAGATCGAGCCCAAGGCGGCTGTCTTAAAGGAGTACACGATCGATTCGAATCCCCTGGTTATGGATGATGAGAACGGGGACGTCATTTTCTGCGGCGACCCGGCGGTCCTTGTAGACGGAGATACCGTCTACCTCTATACCGGCCACGATCAGGGCGTCGCTGCCGGCGCGTACGTCATGCCGGACTACCTGTGTTTTTCCACCCAGGATTTCAAAACCTGGAAATATTACGGTCAGGTTCTGGATATGAAGGATGTCTCCTGGACCAATGACGATGTCTCCGCCTGGGCGAGCCAGGTCATGAGATACAAAGACAAATATTATCTCTATTTCTGTTCCTGGGATAAGACCTCCGACGGCCTGCAGTCGATCGGCGTGGCTGTGGCGGACAATCCTACCGGCCCGTTTACGGATATCGGCGAGCCGCTGGTGAAGGGGACTTTCACCGTCACCAAGGAAGGCGACGCGACTGCCAGCAACTGGAACGATATCGATCCGACGGCCTGGATCGAAACCGATGAGGCCGGCGAGGAACACCGATACCTGATGTGGGGCAACAACAAGTTATTCGTCTGCGAGTTAAATGAAGACATGGTCTCCGTCAAGGATCTCAACGGGGACGGAGAGATCACCTTCGGCGTGGAGCTCGACGGAGCTTCCTCCAAGACGGCGGATATTATCGAGAAGCCGAAGATCACAGATTACGCGGAGGCTCCCTGGATCTACCGCAGGCAGGATGAAAACGGAAACTATTACGGCGATTATTACATCTTCCACGCGAATATGTTCCCGGAGACCATGGCTTACTCCACCACGGACGATCTTCTGGATGGAAAATACAGCGAGCCGCAGCGCGTGATGGATGTCACCGCCACCTCCGACACGAACCACATGGCTGTATTTGATTTTAACGGCAGGACCTGGTTCGTCTACCATGACGGTATGAAGCAGGGCGGATTCGGCCAGCGCCGCGTCCCCTGCATCGCGGAGATCAAGTGGAATGACGACGGCAGCATCCAGATGATGAAGGAGACCGTCAGCGGGGACGGCTTCTTTGATACCGAGCTGAATACCCTCTATTCCTGCAATGGAAAGCAGCTTTTCCACGATGATTTTTCCGGCACGACCAATCTCAGCACCGGTGAATATCCGACCTGTAAGGTGACGGTCGGTGAACTGGAAGGTCTGGACGAAGGGAATGGCCAGTGGGTCATGAATGCTTCCCTGATCAAGGAGGACGGCACGGTTTCGATTCAGGCTGAGAATAAGCCCGGCTTCTTCATCACCGCGAATGACGACGGTACGGCTACCTTGAGCCATCCGGCGGATGTCAGCGAGGACAACGCGAAAAAGCAGAGCTTCCGCATGGCGGCCGGACTTGCCGATGAGACGGGCGTTTCCTTTGAGAGCGTCGCCTATCCCGGAAAATACCTGGCGCTGTTCGAAGGAAGCTTATATATTGTGAGCGACGTTCATAAGACGGAGGCTACCTTCTTCAAAGACGCGGCTCCGGCTGAGCCCCTTACGAACGAAGGCGCATCTGCTGAAAATTCGCTTACGAAGCTCGAAGCGGGCGAGGAAGAGTTATCTGAAGTGCAGAAGGGCGAAGACGGAAGCTACCAGGCCGCGGTATCTCCGGCAGCCGACGCGGTCAAGGTGAAGGTCAGCTTCTCCGACGCGGAAGGCCACGCCGTCGTAAACGGCGCTTTCGTGGACAATGAGGGAAGCGCCTCCGTAGCGCTTGAACCCGGTGAAGTGACGCCGGTCGTCATCGAAATCTACGCAGGAAACGGCGGGAAGACGGAAACCTTCAACCTGGAGCTTAAGAAAGATTATTCGCTGGTAGCCTATGATTTCTCGGCGTTCGAAGCGGTAAAGACTTTGAATTTCGAAGATCAGGACGACGGCGCGGTGACCACCGTGAAGGGCGACCCGGCCAGCGTAAAAGATGCGGACGCGGCGCTTGAATACACGGAAGGCGTGCACGGCGGAAAAGCCGCGAAGCTTTCCGGAACCTACGGACTGAAGCTTCTGGGAGACCTGTCCTCCCTGGGAGAAGCCTATTCCGTTTCCTACTGGATGAATCCCGCGAAGATCCTTGGCGGCGTGGATCCCACGCTGGCCCTCGGCACCTTCACGCCGGAATACTGGATCAATGTGACCCACACCGACCGCGGCGTATGGGCCCACGCCGCTGACAGCTGGTATGACAACAATACCAACGGCAGCCCCTACAAGGCAGGCGAGTGGCAGCATGTGGTACTGACTGTGGACAACGGCAAGGTGAGCCTCTACCTGAACGGCAAAGCGATTGTCTTCACCAACCGCACGGACAGTGTCGGTGAAGTTCCGACGGAACTGACTTCCCAGGAAGGCGCTGCCATCTACTTCGGCGTAAACGGCTGGGACGCCTACTTTGAAGGGGCGCTTGATGAAGCGATCATTTTCAAGGGCGCGCTGACTCAAAATGAAGTGCTGGCGTTGACTGCCGGTCTGAAAGAGGCAAAGGATTTCTAAAAGATTCGGCGGAATAGAACGGCTTGCGGATGCCCTATCCCGATAAAGGCAGACAGAAAGAACCTGAAAACGTGTGAAACGCGCGTTTTCAGGTTTCTTTTCTGTTATGAAAACGGGTGTGGCGTAAAGGCAATCATTGCGCCTCTCCGGGCTTTACGTTCAGGCGCAGGTAAAAAAATGCGGTCTTGGTAATCGCCTGCTTGCCAAACGGCGCTTTTGCTTTTATACTGAAACTATCAACCCGTAAGGAGGTAAAGGGTATGTCTTATAATTTAGAAGACGAGAATCTCGATAAGGCGAAGCAGATCATCGACAGCGGCATTGACAGGGCCCAGGAAGTCCTGAAGGATTCTTCCAAGGTGGAGGAGCTGCTGTTCTCATTGGCGGACAGGCTGGAGGACATTCCAACGGCAGGCCCGCTTCTTGCGAACGCTCCGAAAATGATCGCCCTGGTGAAATCCTACATCACAAAAGAGTACACGAACGTCTCTCCCAAGGTTATCGTCTCGCTGGTCGCGGCTTTCATTTATCTTGTGAAAAATGTTGACCTGATCCCGGATTTCATTCCGATTCTGGGCCGGGTCGACGATATCGCGATTCTCGGGGCGGCGCTCAAGCTCTGCGAGCCGGAGCTCAAAGCCTTTGAGGATTGGCGGGAGACAAAACAGGAGACTTTGTGAGAAAAGAAACCGATAGGGTAAAGGGAAAGCCTGCGCTGCCGCGCAGGTTTTCATTTTGCAAAGGGGCGAAAACCCTGAAAAACGGGCAGGAATGATCGTGCAGGCGCGATCGGGCAATTATGGGATATTCAATCTTGACAGGGAGAGGAAAACCATTCTATACTGGAACTAATACGTGAAACGTTACATGAACGAACGGATTTTTTTCATAAGGAGGTTTTCCATGAACCAAAAACGTCTTTCTTTCCTGACAATGATCCTTTTCATGACCCTCTTTCTTTCGTCCTGCGGCGGAAACGCCGCAAAAGAGAGGGAAGAGCTCCTGCATCTTACTTTTGATGAGGGAGCCGGGTTCACCGTAAAGGACGTATCGGGCAGGCTCCCGGACACGGAGCTCAATTACCTCTTCGCGCACGCGGCCTACATGGACAGCCGCGACCCTGAATGGCGGAAGGACGGCGTCGCCGGCGGGAGCCTGCTCCTGGACGGGACGTCCACATTTGTGAGCTACGACAAGAGCGACATTACCCTGCAGGGCAAGGCCCTCACGGTTCAGGTCTGGATCGCCCCGCGCATGTTCGAGTGGGACGACCCGAACGGGGTCAAGAACGGCACGGACCTCCCGACCGGCCTCGTGAGCCAGTCGAACAAGGCCAAGAAGCAGGGCATTCTGCTCGGCTACGAGCGTTTCGGCCGGCTGACCTTCCAGGTCGGTACGGGAAATGAATGGCTCAGCATCTGGGCCGACAACGGCAACCTCGAGAAGTACGCGTGGAACCTGGTGACGGCCACATTTGACGGCGAGGCGGGAGAGATGAAGCTCTTCCTGAACGGAAACCT
>JAILID010000125.1 GCA_024695465.1 Lachnospiraceae bacterium
TTCGCATACAGGAAAGCCGCGTTGATGAGGACGATGAGAATGATGGCAAGAATGATCTGGAGATACGGGACCCGGTACTGCCGCGGCGTCCGCAGGTATTTCCGGGCCAGGAAGATGATAATGGCAAGGACGAGGATATAGGTAAAAAGAAGATGAACGATGTACAGCGGCTTCATCATATAAACGTAGGGCGCGCCGCCCGGATAACCGGGCACATAGTGCACCGCGATCTCCCGGTAGATGTTGACGGCCATAACGGCGGAATCCAGCAGGGCAAGCGACCGGGCGACCAGAAGGATCCTCTTTACGGTCTGCCCGGAGATGATCTCCGTAAAGCTGCAGACAAAATGGATCAGGGCGATCAGCATCCAGTCGATCCCGGCAAAATAGACGCTCGAAGCGGCGGAAACAAGAGTATAATTCAGCGTATAGACGCTGCACATATAGGAAAGCGTGACGATGCCGGCTGCGGCAGACGCAAATCCAAGCCAGCGCCCGTACTCTTCCTGCTGATGAAAGGCCTTTCCGGCGAACCAGAAATCGACCGTCCCGAGGAAGAGGCAGAGTATAACAAATAGTCGTATCAGAGAGATGTGCATCCGAACCTTCTTTCGCTTTTGACCCAGAATGCTTCCGTCTCTGATTATATCCCGAAAGCCGCATCATTTACAAGTCTTCCCGCGCTTTAAGGAAACTTTTGACACGGAGGGGGATGAACGGCTATAATGACCGTACCGGTCAACACATGCATCAGAGAGGTTTCAGAATGGACGAGAAAAAGATCCTGGAAAAGATCGAAAGAAACAAGGCCTTCTATGAAATGCGCGATACGGACCGCCCGCTCCTCGGCTGCTACATCGGAGGATGGGAGGGCCTCAGCAAGTACTCCACCCATGTCCACGAATACATCAAGCCCGGACTCGTCACCGCGGACGACATTACCACCGAAGCTTTTACCGAATTCTACGACAATTTCCTTCCGAAGATCTCCTACGAGTACGATGATTTCGTGCGCTGCCTCGAGCCCGTGAATCCCATCCCGTGGAGCGAGGCGATGCTGGGCTGCCCCGTGCGCTTCTCGGGACAGAATTTCTGGACGGACCAGATGGGAAAGGAAGCCTTCGATGAGCTGATGGAGAACGATTTCCCCATCGAAGAGAACAATCCCTGGCTGAACAAATATGTGGAATTCATCGACTTCCTGAAAGCGCGCTATCCGGGGCGACCCGTCGGCCAGTCCATCATCCGGGGCAGCATCGATATGCTCTGCGCGGCCCTCGGCCACGAAGAGGTGATCATCGACGCCCTCGAGGAGCCGGAATACATCGACAGGGGCTTAAAGTACTGCGAGCGGATCCTGAATAAGATCTGCGACGTACAGATCGAGCACTTCCCGAAATACTACGGCGGGTACGGCATGGGCTACTACTCCATCTGGATGGACAGGCCCTCCCTGCGCATCCAGGCCGACAACGTCGCCCTGATGAATCCGAAGATCTACGAGGATCTTATCCATCCGAGCTGCCTAAGGCTCGCGAAGCACGCGCCCGGCTGCATCTTCCATACCCATTCCACGTCCCACTTTATCATGGACAAGCTGGTGGACAATCCCTGGCTCGACATCGTCCAGGTCTCGAAGGACGCCGGCGACGTCCCGATCTCGGAAATGATCCGGGCGATGAAGATCATCCAGAAGGCCGGAAAGCCCATTCTTTTCAAGGGCGCCATCGGCCGGGAGGAAGCGCAGGCAATCGCGGACAATATCGATAAGCGCGGCCTGTGCCTCGGCGTCGTGACCGATACCAACGAGACCGCCGACGGGGTCATGGAGATGCTGACCTCCATCAACTGGAAATAAGCCGGTAATACGCGAACATATACTGCTGATACACGCCGTTGTACGGCGTGTATTTTTCGTAAGGATACCCTTCCGGATACTGTTCTTCGAGTATGCGCTTCATCCAGACGTCGATTGGAAACGCGTTTAGATGGTGGAGTCCGAACAGCGCAACGCAGCTCGCCACCTTGATCCCGACCCCGTACAGGCCGGTCAGTTCCTTTATGGCGGCGTCCTCGTCCGTGCGGGCGAGCCGCTCCGGCTCGATGTCTCCGCGAAACACCGCCTGTGCCGCCGCCTGCACGTATTTCCAGCGGTATCCCAGCCTGCAGGACAGGAGCGTTTCCTCGGAAAGCGCCGCCAGCTGAGGGGGCTCCGGGAACGCATAGTAGGGAATCCCCCGGCAGTCGGTCCTCTGCTCCCCGCAGGCCTTTGCCAGAAGCTCTGCGGAACGCCGGATCGACGGGATGTTCCGGTTCTGGGAGATGATGAAGGTGATCAGCATCTCGAAGGGGTCCTGCCGCAGGATGCGGATGCCCTTTTCCTGCTCCGCCGCCTGCCAGAGGAACGGGTCCTCCTCCGGATCGATCCGCCCGCGGATGCCCCGGTAATCTTCGTCAAGATCGAAATAGTTCCGCCAGAAGGAGCCGTACTCCTCTTCCGGGCAGGAAAGCTCATATCTTCCTTCGCCGAGCTCCGAGATGTACAGGCATTCCTTTCCGGCAATGATCCGGAACGTCCCGGGGCCCGTCATCTCCCAGCGGAAGCACTGGCCGCTTTCCGCGATCTTTTTCAGGTCAAGATCATCCGTTATTTGTACGATCACAGCATCCCGTCCTTCCCGGTCACGCTTTCGCCGCGTCGCTGTCTTTGACCAGGAGGGCGGTCAGAATGTAAGCCAGCACACAGCTTACCGCAAGCCCGGCAAGGTAGCAGCACCCGGAAAGTACAGCCCCCTTCGGCCCCTCCGTCATGACAAAGGCTCCCAGCACGCCGGAAGGCCCCCAGGTCGTGGAGGCCACCTGCATCAGCATGACGAGCGCCCCGCCGAAACCGGCTCCGAGGCCGGCCGTAAGGAACGGCCTGCCCATGGGGAGCGTCACGCCGTAGATGAGCGGTTCGCCCACTCCGAGTATGGCCGCCGGAACCGCGCCGTTGATGACCCGGCACAGACGGTGGTTCCCGGTCCTTTTCGCCTTTACCGCGATCGCGAGCGCGGCACCGATCTGGCCTGCCCCGGCCATGGCAAGGGCCGGATACAGCGTCACGAAGCCGAAGGTCTCGAGCT
>JAILID010000129.1 GCA_024695465.1 Lachnospiraceae bacterium
ATCTCAGGTATAAGGAGGCGGAGATCATCTACAGCATCAGGTGCTGGATATGGCCGTCGATGATGATTACATTCGGAACAACCCGTCAGACCGTGTGTTGAAGGAGCTGATGCAGGCGCATGGTCATGAAGCAGAGAAACGGCAGGCCCTTACGGTTCCGCAGCAGGAACTCTTTCTTGCGTTTCTGAAGGATCACGAGGTCTATTCTCATTGGTATCCGATCTTTGCGGTAATGATCGGCACAGGCCTGCGCGTCGGTGAAGCGACCGGCCTCCGCTGGTGTGACATCGATCTGGAGGAGGGAATCATCGATGTAAATCATACCCTCGTTTACTACAATCACCGGAACGGAGATTATAAGAAGGGGAATTATTTCGGCGTCAATACACCTAAAACAAAAGCAGGAAAGCGTTTGGTTCCGATGCTGGACTTCGTGAAAGAAGCCTTTCTGATGGAAAAGGCGAATCAGCAGGAGATGGGTGTGACCTGTAACGTCTCGATCGATGGGTACACCGATTTTATCTTTCTCAATAGATTTGGGGAGACACAGCATCAGGGCTCACTGAATAAGGCGCTTAACAGGATCATCCGTGACTGTAACTATGCGCAGTTTGAGAAGAGTGAGACTCCGGAGGTCTTGATCCCTCATTTCAGCTGCCATGTTCTTCGGCATACCTTTACGACCAGAATGGTTGAGGCTGGCGTAAACGTGAAGGTGATCCAGGACACACTTGGCCATCGGGATATCTCAACAACGATGAACATTTATGCGGATGTGACGAACGAACTGAGACAGAGCGAGTTTAAGGGATTGGATAGCTTCTTTAAAACCGGAAGGAGAAATGTGGAGGATGATAATTGATTCCGGCGCGGCCCTGAAAGTCAGCAGCAGGCCAGGACAGAAATCAGTCCTTGACAAAATGAGATATAACTCATATAATGACCGTGAAGGAGAAGTCCTTCAGGAAAGGAATCACAGTGTTTGAACTTGAATTATATTCAACCGAAGATGGAAAGGAGCCGGTGGCAGAATTCCTTGACTCGTTGGACCGCAAAATGAATGCGAAACTGATTGGGCTGATGGAACTGCTTGAAGAAAAAGGCACCGAGCTCAGAGAACCGTATTCAGCTTCATTGGAGGACGGAATATTTGAACTTCGCTGCAAGCTTGGAAGTAATATTACGAGGGCGCTGTACTTTTTCTATGTCGGGAAACGTATTGTGGTAACAAACGGTTTTATAAAAAAGACGCAGAAGACGCCGCCGGGAGAGATAAAGCTTGCAAAGGACAGGCGTAAAGACTGGATCGAACGGCAGGAACGTGAAAAGGAGAATGCCGGTAAAAAGGGCAGGAGGTGATGGCGATGAAACTGAAGGATTATAAAGAGAAAAAGATGCAGGATCCCGAGTTCGCAAAGGCTTATGAAGAGATTCAGCCCGAGATGAATGTGATCCGGGCCATGATCGAAGCCAGAACTTCGCAGAATCTGACACAGAAGGAGCTTTCTGAGAGAACCGGTATCGCCCAGACAGAGATCAGCCGGCTGGAGAATGGAACCAGGAACCCGAGCATAAAGCTTCTCCAGCGGTTAGCTGACGGTATGGGAATGGTTCTGAATGTAACATTTACGCCGAAGGATACTGTTGCAGGAGTGAAGAAAATCTGATGAATTTGATGTACTTCTGAAAAATGGAAAGAAGCATATCACGGAAGCACCTGACAAAGTGAACCATTTCACGCTTACACCATTTTTTACACCATTTTGAACAGCGTCTGTAAAAACTTATGACAGGCTATAAAATCAGAAACCTGGGAAATACGGGCGTTTGGGAGCTTATAACAGGTTATAAAAGGTAATTTTAGCGACACCAAAATTGTCCCGACGATGAAGACTGTGAAGGATTGAGACGGTTTAAAAACAGAAGAATGAGATGTGACGGCAGCCCCGGTGAGATCCGGGGCTGCTTTTTTTAATGTCATAACAATGTTGCGACAATGTTATAGTAATGTTCGGCAATGTTATTGCAATGTTTGGCAATGCTTGGTATAGTTTACATCAGGAGGATGAGAAAAAATGAGAATAAATGACATATATTCAGATGTAGTTTCTGAAGATATAAAGCATGAATACAAGGCAGAATTAAACCCTGAAAATCCTGTTAAATGGGCTAAAACTATAGTGGGTTACGCAAACGGAAACGGAGGAATTCTTTTTGTCGGTGTTTCAAATGATGGAGAGGCTTTTGGATTGACGCTTGATGAAGTAGATAAAACAAAGAATCTAATCGCAAGAATAAACGACAGAAACATTTTTCCGCACGCAAGAATACGCTATATGCTGAGAAGTGTAGATGACAGGGCTGAAAAATTTGTGCTGGCCGTTAGCGTTATTCCGGCGGCTTCTGTTGTAAGGTATCGGGAGGGAGATTTCCGTGAGACCGTTTATATAAAGGGTGACGGGAATACTGTGCCGGCAACACCGGAGGAAATTATTTCTTTGTCAAGACGAAAATTTGGAATTGACAATGAAACAACAGATGTTCAATACGATGAAAAAGGATGGACAGAATTTCTCGATTTATGTAAAGAATATAGGGAAGATTTATCTGTACCGACAATGAAGGAATTGCAGAATGAGGAAATCATTACTGCCGATGGATACGTAAAGTCCGGCTTTATCATGTTCAGCGATGGATATGATAGAGATGATACTCTGGTTTGCTGTCGTCTTTGGAACAGCGAGAAAAAGACCGGAACTGTGCTTGACAGCGGAAGATTTAAAGGCTCCCTGGCAAAGGTATTCAGGAACACACTCGGTTTTATTGAAAGAAATACGAAGTCCGGGTGGAGAAAAACAGAAAAAGGAGGAAGGGAAGAGATTCGTTCATATCCCAGAGCGGCGGTAAGAGAAGCACTTGTAAATGCTCTGGCACACAGAGATTATTCAATGGCGGGAACACAAATAGATGTAGATATATATAATGACAGAATTGATATTGTATCGCCAGGTTCATGGCTGTTGCCAAAGAAATATGAGGAATACCCTGTTGGGGTAATACCTTCGGTAAGGCGCAATACGATTATAGCCGCAAGTCTCGATGCTGCAAATCTGATGGAACGTGGCGGAACAGGATTTCAGGCTATGATTGACAGCTATGAGGGATGTGCTGATGATAAACAGCCGGTTGTAATGATATACCCCGGCTTTTTGGACTTAAGGCTGTTCGATAGGTTGCATGAAGAACTTGTACTTTCAGATATAGAAGAGTTATCGGATTCAGAAAAAATTATAGAACTGTTAAAAGCAGGGGGCCCGAAACCTATAAAAGAACTTCAAGCTGCTGTGGACTATAAGAGCAGAAGCAGATTTCTAAAGGAAGTGATTAATCCTCTGATAGATTCAGATGTAATATACAGAGACGGAAATATAAAATCACCTACATCATTAATTAAGTTAAAATAATACGAAATTATAATATGCGTAAAGATATTGAAAACATTAGTATACTGCAGAAGCAGCTAAATGAGCATCAACTCGAAAATCCGGCAGACGGCCGGAAAGTCGCCGTAGTCACCGGCGGCGCAAACGGCATCGGAAAATGCATCGCCGAGGAATTCCGCCGGCAGGGCGTAAGGGTCTATGTGATTGACAAGGCGCCCGGCGACCACTATGTGGGGGATATCTCCGACAAGGCCGTGCTGGAGGCATTTGCGAAACACGTGATCGACGAGGCCGGCGGCATCGATTACCTCATCAATAACGCGCTGCCGCTCATGAAGGGAATCGATACGTGCAGTTACGAGGAGTTTCAGTATGCGCTGGCGGTCGGCGTCACGGCGCCGTTCTATCTCGCCAAGCTGTTTGCGCCGTATTTTCGGGAGGGGGCCTCAATCATCAATATCTCCTCCTCGCGCGACCGGATGAGTCAGCCCCAGACGGAGAGCTACACGGCGGCCAAGGGAGGTATCGCGGCGCTAACGCACGCCCTGGCGGTCAGCTTTGCGGGCAGGGTGCGGGTGAATTCCATTTCCCCGGGATGGATCGATACGGCTTACACGGTGTACGAGGGGCCGGATGCTCTGCAGCAGCCCGCCGGCCGTGTCGGCAACCCGATGGACATCGCAAATATGGTGCTGTTCCTGTGCTCAGATAAGGCGGGTTTCATTTCAGGAGAAAATATCTGCATCGACGGCGGCATGACAAAACTGATGATCTATCATGGCGATCATGGATGGACTTATACGGAAGGCGGCAGATAAAGATGTCAGGAGAATTGTTGTGAGAAAGAGCAAGAACAGTTATTTAAAAATCAAATCAATTATAGTGCGTTTTGATTAGACTTTGCAATGGATTCTCCGTATAATGAAGGCACAGAAACAAAATAAAAACGCTTTCACACATAAGGAGGAACATACAATGGATAAGACACTGATCGCATTCTTTTCAAGAGCGGATGAAAACTACTTCGGCGGCGCGATGCGCTACGTGAAGGTCGGCAACACCGAGATCGTCGCGGGCATCATGAAGGACCTGAACGATGCCGATGGCGGTCTTCACCTTCCTGGAAGCGTTTGATTTTTCCGGCAAGACGATCCTTCCGATCTGCACCAATGAGGGCAGCGGCACTGCTCCTTGCGGGATGCGGGGGCTCGGCTGCTTCCGCGAGTACTCCGGCACCTGCGGAGAGCGCGGAGGAGACGATAAAGGAAACTCAGTCAGAGACGGTAAGCGCGGAGACTTCGGCTGCAGAACAGACGGAAGCTGACACTTCAACAGCAGCTGAAGCTCCCGCCGGGACGAATCCGGAGGGGTCCTCCGATACGCTGGTGCTCTATTTCTCCCGGACCGGCGAGCAGTATGTGGTCGGTGTGATCGACAAGGGAAACACGGCGATCGTCGCGGAGATGATCGCGGAGGGGACCGGCGCGGATCTCTTTGAAATACTGCCGGCAGACGACCACTATCCGACGACCTACAATGAGCTGACCGACGTGGCAAGGCAGGAGCAGAACGATAATGCAAGACCGGCCTACAGCGGCGAATTGCCGGACCTTGGCGGCTACAGCACGATTTTCATCGGAGCCCCGGTCTGGTGGGGCGACTGGCCGATGATCATGTATACGGTCTTTGAGAACAATGATTTTTCGGGAAAAACCCTGATCCCCTTCTCAACGCATGAGGGAAGCGGCCTCGCCGGTTTTGACAGGAAGCTGGAGGACGCCTGCCCGGGTGCAGAGGTTGGAAAAGGCCTGGCTGTCAAGGGAAGTGACGCCCAGAACGAGCAGGAGAAAGTGAGAGAATCCGTCGGAAGCTGGCTTGCAGAGCTTGGGATTTAATATGACGGAGCGAAGCATCAAAGCAACCCTGAGGAAAACCTCGGGGTTGTTTTCATTTGCGTAAAAAGACACTCTGTGACAAGCTAAGAGAAATGTTATTGTAATGCCCGGCAGTGCTTGCTATAGTTATTTCAGGAGAAAAATGAAAGACAGGAGGTTTTACTATGCTTGAAATCGGAACAAAGGCACCGGAGT
>JAILID010000134.1 GCA_024695465.1 Lachnospiraceae bacterium
CAAATGTTTAGCGTTCGAGGCTGAGTTAGAACCCGGCGTATCAAAGATCACAAACGGATGCTGAGACTGCGCCAGCACACCTTTCGTAAACGGCATCTCCACCTCAATCAGATCGGAAACCGCTTCATCGCTGAGATCCGAGTCCTCATAATCGTTAATAAGTGCAAGCGCTTCTTTTACGCGCAGCACAATGCTCTCATCGTCCTTGCCGGAGAGAGCATCGAGCAGCAGCTGAGCAAGCTCATTATTATCCTGCTCAAAATCAAACCTTGTATGTCCTTCCGTAAAATGCAGATTTATTTCCTCTCCCCTGCAGAAGCAGCTGACACGAGCCCGGTCACTGTATTTAGACCGGGAAATCTTATATATTTTTGCTGTGACCGGTTCGATACCGCTCTTAAGGGTCTCAGAGCCGATCAGTGCATTGATGAACGTGGATTTTCCGGCACTGTAATTTCCCAGCACGCAGACCGGGACAACGTCGCTGGATGCGTCCGAAAATCTGGCCAAATCCCGCTCAATCTTTTCCTGATTCGCGCTCTTCATGATAAGCGGGCTCATCTCCTGAAACAGCTCTTTAACTTCCGGGAGAATGTCGCGGGCATTTTCAAGACCGACCTCTGCACGAACCGGTTTTAACTGGTACTCATACTCACCTCCGGTGCATACATCTACCAGCTCATGGTATTCATCCGCAGTTCCCTCAAAATAGATTTCGATCTCTTCTCCCGGGATTCCATACTCATCGATAATAATATCTACAATCTTCTTGGCTTTGAACGGGAAGAAGCCCTGCGTAAGCTCCGTGTTGAGGAGCCGGCTGTTTCTGTTGTTTGCATAGTTGATTTCGTCCCATTCGTTGCGCTCTTCGACCCATTTCTGGTATCTGACTTCTTTTTGGTAGGGGTTGCTGATGATTTTTATTTTGACCATGGTTTACCTCTTTATTGGATGCAAACTTTCAATTTGGGAAAATTCCAGGCACAATGACCCATTATCATAATAACTGCATATATTCAAGATTTATATGCCCTAAATATTTCCAAACGTTTTTTCAACCTTAAAAATTTTAAATACATATTGCAATTTTACCACTTTAATGCATAGTAGTAAATGTTTACTTGTAGATAATTGCTAATATTTTTACATGTGTCGAAATATATAGAACTACTATCTTTTTCTGCTCTCAATCCCTCCGCCTCCCTTGCTCCCACCCCCACCATCTGCTATACTATTCTCGTAATCATTCAATCGCGTACAAGCCACGCTTCTTGGAACTGCGAATTGGGCTGCACCGGACGGTGTTATAGGAGCCAGGTCATTAGCGGCTTGTAGTTCTGCATTTTTTGCTCACGGTTGAATGCTGTGTTAAAAAGTAAACCTTTCGAGATCTATCAGCGGCTCTTCGATTCCGGTTATGCCGCTGAGAAAATGGAGAAACACTCCAGGTAGCTAATCCACTGATTTCAAGCTTTACACCATACGAACGTCGGACAGCCCCGATTAGGGAACTGCCGATGTTGCTATGCGTGTAGAGCTCCCATTTCGGACCATTTGGCCTGTACACGCACGGTCGTGTATGGGCCTTTTATTTATCATGGTCCGGATCGGAGGTGAGAAAAATGAAAATAAATCGCGCAAGCGCCCTGCGTCTCTGGGATGAGCGCTACGGTGATCAGCGGTTTGCGGTCGATTTTCACGGGAGCCTGATGTGCCGCGAAGCATACGGTGATCCGAATTATTATGTGGTCGACCGAAATGCCGGGAGGTTCAATCTTCCCACTAAGATCTACTGCGGCTGGAACATCCATCACATCCTGCCCATGGCGCACGGCGGGACCAACACCAGGGAGAACCTGCTCTGCACAAATATCGCCACTAACGAGGCCGCGGAGGACAAGATTACGTTCTGGATCGATGACTGCCTGTATCAGGTGAAGCGCACTCAGGGCTCTTCCGAGCACGAGATTGTGCGGATCGATTGATTTTGACCAATAAAAGGCCCGGTCTCTCAGACTTGAATCTGAAAGACCGGGTGTCATATTTTAAACCCCTCACTTCTTCTCAACCGCCACCGCCACTTTTTTCCCGCTGAACCCAATGCCGAAGAATACGATATCACTGACCCCATGATACTCCATGTCAGTATAATACCGCCGGTCACGAATCTGCTTAAGACCTTCCGCAGCCAGCGCTTTCAGTCCCGCATCATCAAGGTCCTTTTTCGTCTTGAATTCCAGAATAAATCCTGTCCGGCTTTTATCACGCGGCTCCAGCTGCACATCAAACCGGCCTTCTCCGGATTCCCTGTTTGAAGTAATATAATAACTGTCTGACATCACTGCCAGCATTCCGAAAACGGTTCCGTGGTAAAAACTTTCATAGGCGGTGTCATATATGCTGGCCGACTGAAGCAGATATTTCTGTAAAGTTTCCGTAAGCAGCGTACTATTTCCCGTACGGATAGATACTTCGAAGTCCCGCAGCAGGGAGCCCGTGAAGACCGCGCTGTACAAATTCAGGATTTCCTTCTGAAATACACTCTTGATCTCCTGATTAGGGATGGCAAGGGAACAGATCGGATTGTCGTTGAAGGTGCTTACGGTTTCCGTAACCCGCAGATACCCTGCAACCAGCAGAAAGCTGTAAATGGTATCAGGCTCTCCGTTAAGTTCCGGATAAATGATATCCGTATCGATGATTGCCTGTACTTCCCTGCCCTGCATCAGTGCGGACAGACTTTCGTACGTCTCGGAATTTGCATCTCTGATCAGCTGGCCGATCATTTCATTTCCGCTTGTTCTGGACCAGAATGCTTTCGGTTTGCAGTTATTGTTAAAGTAGTTGATCACGGACCAGGGATTATATATTTCTTCACTGCCAAAAAGGTACCCATCGTACCAGCTTCGGATCTCGGAAAGTTTTTCTTCCCTTCCGTAATACGCGGCCATTTCTGAAACTTCCTTTTGTGTAAAACCGAAGTACTGTGCGTACTTGTCATCCATGATCGTGTTTACGACAAGGTTATTTAAACCACTGAAAAGGCTCTCTTTCGCAATCCGCAGGATCCCTGTCATTATTCCGAACTCAAGATCTTCGTTATCCTTCAGTCCGGCCGAGAAGAGATTCCGCATAAAGTCGATCACTTCACCATAGCAGCCGTTAAGATACCCCTGCTGGATCGGTGTATCGTATTCATCCAGGATCACAATCACTTTCTGACCGTAATGCCGGGCAAGCATGGAGCACAGTTTTCCCAATGCAAACTGAACCTCTGTTGTTCCGGCGCTGGACTCGACTATTCTCTGATAAAATTTCTTATCAAATTCATTCAGTCTGTCACCGCCAAGAAGCTCAATGTGTGCCAGAAAAGCCTCTTTTATCGAGAAGTAGAGGTTCTGATACATATCTTCCCAGCTTTTCTGGTGCGCATCCTTGAAGGAAATAAAGATGACCGGATATTTCCCCTGATAACTCCGGTACTCTTTACCGGCGGACCAGATTTCTTTGTCCGAAAAATAGACAGATGTATCTTCCTCAGTCCGTTCGAAAAATGTCCTGACCATGTCTAAAGTCAGTGTCTTGCCAAAACGTCTGGGCCTTGTAAAGAGGTACACCTTATTATGATCATCGATGATATCTTTGATCAACAGGGTTTTATCTACATAATAACATTCTCTGGAGACTTCCTTATAGGATGTGATCCCAACCGGGCATGGAAGCAGCTTTGTTGTCTTCGCGCGAGAACGGCCGGCTTTTGCTTTCTTTTCACGCAGTACTGCCGGCTTTTCAGCATCGGAGGGAACCATCCAGAGTTTGCCTTTCTTATAGGCTCCCGGAAAATAATTTTCTGCACATAACTGATTGATCCGTCTCGTAGTGATACCCCATTTTTCCGCAAGTTCCTTTACTCCGATATATTCTGCGTCCAAAAGATCACCTCCCTCCAGAATCATCTATATGCATTTTAACACAGTACAGGAAATTTCTCAACCATTTCGAGAAATTTCAGGAAATATCATCCGTTTTGGAGAAGTTTCCCCAAGCCTCATTTCCTGTTCCTTCTCCCGCTATTCTCCGTCCCCCGAACCTCCTCGTGATAAAAATAATTCACGATCGTCGGATGCCCCTGCGGAACCCTCTCATACGGGGTCTCATTGTCCACGAACCGGCAGCCGTATTTTTCTGCGATCTCCTCCGCCTTCTTCTCCAGAGCCTCAAAGTAGCTCCGATTCTTCCTGTTGTAGATCTCCTCATACAGGGGAAGAAGGTCCGGGTGCTTATCAGCGATATAGTCCATGATGGTCTTCTTGAACCCGCCGCGGAGGTTCAGATTTTCAAGCCACACGAGGTCGCACTGATCCTTCGCCCGCTCTATGATCGCCTCAATATCCGTAAGACCCGGAAATACCGGAGAAATGAAACACACCGTCCGGATCCCCGCGTCATAGACCTTCTTCATCGCCGCAAGCCGCCTCTCGATACTCACCGCGGCATCCATGTCGTCCTTAAAGGACTCATCCAGCGTGTTGACAGACCACGACACCGTAAGTCTGTTATTTTTATTGATCTCCTTAAGGAGGTCCAGGTCTCTCAGCACAAGATCCGATTTCGTGCAAATGAGGATATCCGCGCCGCTGTCCTTCAGCTCTTCGAGGATCCGTCTTGTCCTGCGGTAGGTCTCTTCCAACGGATTGTAGCCGTCCGTGACGGTTCCGATGATGACCTTCTGCCCGGCATACTTCTTCGGGTTTTTGATTTCAGGCCAGACCTTCACGTCCATGAAGGTTCCCCATTCTTCCGTATGCCCGGTAAAGCGCTTCATGAATGACGCGTAGCAATACCTGCAGGCGTGCGGACAGCCCACATAGGGGTTCACGGCATATCCGCCCAGCGGTCCGTTTGATTTTGTCATTACGTTTTTTGTCTCGACGCGTCCTACTTTGATTTCCGGCTGTTCCATGCTCTTCTCTCCTCCAGGTTTATTCTGATGCGGTCGAGATACCCTTCAAACTGAAGGATCTCATCCTCCGTGAATCCCTGATAATAAATATTTCCCAGCCTCCGCCCCTTAATACGGTCCCTCATGATCATATTCCCCGTACTCACACCCGATGTGAGTCGCCTCGATTTCATCGATCAGGACCATCCGGCCATCCTGCCGCTCATACAGCTTTACGAGGCCCCAGCCGTTGCCGCCGTTCCACAGACGTTTGTGTCGCCTGCTGCCGTCCGGCGCTTCGTAGTTGATCAGCAGCATATCTTTCTTAAGACAGTGCACCTCTGTCTCCATTGCGGCATGGATATTCTCCTGCTGCACGTGCCAGACGACTTCCTCTTCGTGCTCCTCAAATGAGAAACGGGTCTTCACCATCAGATGGAGCTTTGAAAAATTAAAATCGTACTCCCTGCCCTCATAGTAGAACACGCCGAGCAGCCGGCGGTCCAGCGGCACGAAATAGATCTTCGGCCTTCCCCCGCCGATATCGAAGACACTGTTCATAAGCTGCCGCCCTGTCTTCCTGCTGGTCAGACAGTTGGAGGACAGCCAGACCCAGGGCGTTGTGAAATCACGCCCCCAGTTCTTATCGGCATATCCGTAGGACTTCTCCGCCGTAACCGTATATTGCCTGCCATTGAACGTGACGGTCCCGCTGAAGGCGCTCTTCATGCCCTCCGCGTGCCAGTACATGGCGAAGGCTTCCACGTCCCGCAGGGGTTTGCTGGCTCCGTAGCCCACATTGAATGCGATCTGCTTGTCCACCGTCAGATCCCAGCTCATTTCGCCCGCATCGCACATCCATTCCGGATGGGCGGCGGCTTTCTCCTCAGAAATGGCCACGCTGCCCTTCAGCGCCGTCTCCGAGGCCAGACAATCGGCCGCTTCAATCCGGTACGACGCGTCTGCGTGCAGGCTGACCTCCTTCAGTGAAAAGAATCGGTGCAGCTGGCAGGCATCCCTGCCCCAGGTGCCCGCCTTTACCATGAGGTAGGACGGCTTCTTGCCGGCTGCCTTGTTGGCAGGCGATTGCCCCAGCACCGGTTCATCCTCCGCCAGTGCCGGGTTGCAAATAAAAAACTCAATGAAAAATGGCTTATCCTCTCCCGTCTCCGCGTCCTGCGCGGTGAAGGAGTGCCACCACCAGTCATAACCGTGATGTGCCAGAGGGCCGTGCAGCATGCAGGCGTCCCTCGTGATGTCGTGATGATTGAACATAGCTCTTCCTTTCTCCTGTTTCAAGGCTGCGGTCTCATCGTCAGAAGAAACGGAGTCAGATATAGGGGTTTCATTTTCAATTCGCCCTCTGCTCCGATATCTTTCTGCGAAAGCAGATAACAATCATTTAGGTTGCCCGAGAAACGCTTTCTGAACTCAGTGATAGATTCGTGTTTTCCTGTTCCCGATGGTTTCACTTCGATTGCTGAAATCTTTGATCCTTCTGCAATAAGAAAATCTATCTCATAATAATGGGAACTGTTTTCTTTTTCCCATGTATGGTAATAAAGTCCCCGTCCCGCTGCCGCCAGCATCTGAGCGACGAGGTTTTCATACAGGTATCCCAGATTAGCGGGAAGTTTATCCGAGAGCAGTTTTGCATACAATTCATTTTCTGTTGTCGGGCGGTCCATAAACATCAGTGTGACAAATAAACCGGTATCCGACAGGTAAAGTTTGTAGCTTTCAAGATTTTTTGAAAGCGACAGGCTGACTCTCGGATCCGTTGTATTATACGAGATAAGAACTGTTTTCGAATCAACCAATTCATAAAGAAGTTCTGCATCCCTGCTGCTTTTTCTTCCTGCAGCAGCAGATATCCTGTATCTGTTCTGGTTTCTTGACAGCTGCGCCGGAATTGATTTATACATGGCCGAAATGCGGCCGGAAAGATCAATTTTTTTAAAATCATCTTCGTACAGTTCAATGATCTGTCGTTTCACCTGATCAATCTCAGCAAAATTTCTTCCCTCTGTATAAGCTTCCACAGCCTGGGGCATTCCGCCCACAGCCATATATACCCTCAGATCCCGCATCAATTTGCGGTTCGTCGCCTGCCCGATCGGTCTGTTTAATTCAAATACATTCTTTAAAATCCCGTAGTTTTCTCCCGCTGCCCAGCAGAATTCCTCATAATCCATCGGATAAATCTGGATTTTCATTTCCTCGGACGGTATCAAGATATCCTTAACGTTTTTCCGTATGGAAATCAGGGATCCTGTCTCTATATAATGATATCGGCCGTCTCTGACCAGATATTTAATGGCCTGCCTGGCTTTGGGAAATAACTGAACCTCATCAAAAATAATAACCGACTTATGTTTATACAGCGTTACCCCCGTCTCTGCCTGAAGCCTAAGAAAAAACATATCCGGATTTGCAATATCATCAAAACAATCCCTTATCGCTTTTCCGGCTTCCGCAAAATCGATCAGGATGTTAGAAGCATACTCATTTTCGGCGAACGTTTGCGCAATGGCAGACTTCCCGACACGCCTTGCCCCTTCCAGCAAAACAGCATATCGGTCTGCATAATCACGCTTCCATTCCAGCAACTGATCATATGCTTTTCTCTTAAAATACATACCTGCCACCTCCGCTTAGCTTAGTATAGCGCAGATTTGTCGTTTCTTCAAGATTCCGTTTGCCAAAATATGTCGTTTTTTCAATATTCTATTGCGCAATATATGTCGTTTCTTCAATGTTTTATTACACAAAACGTGTCGTTTCTTCAATATTTTTTATCGCAAAAGAAATTATCCCTTCAGCTTTAAAATGCCAGGTTGTTGTGATATACTTATTTAAGCTTTTTTCACGTGACGTGCTATTCATGCCGGAATGCCGCAGAATAATCTTTGAAATCAGGACATCAGATATCTGACGTTTCCCAGGGGAAAGAAATGATAAAGATCGGTATTTTAGAAGATGAAAAGCTGTATCAGGAGCAATTCAGGCAGTTTCTGAAAAAGTATCAGCAGGCCAACCCGGACTTTCAGTATACAGCAGAGATATTTGATACGGGAGAAAGACTGCTGTTTCAGCCCTACCAGGATTTCGACCTTCTCTTTCTGGACATACAGCTGCCGGATATGCTGGGGATCGATGTCGCCAGAAAGATCCGTGCAAAAGATGAAAATGTCTGCATCGTCTTTGTCACAAACCTCTCCCAGTACGCCATTGACGGATATACGGTAAATGCCTACGACTATATTCTTAAGCCTTTGCTCTACCCGGCTTTTGAAGTGAAGTTTAAGAGGATCCTCAAGGTGCTCTCCCACAAGCAGGAGCGGATCTTAACACTTAAGACGAAACAGGAGGTTTTTCGAATCGATATCGGCAATCTTCTCTATGTGGAGAGCGAGGGGCATCACCTTTATTTCCATACCGTGGACAGGTGTTATGAAGCGTGGGGGACTCTGTCGAAGTATGAGCAAGAACTCAGCACTGCATTTTTCTGCCGCTGCAACGCCTGTTATCTTGTAAATCTTCGCTACGTGGACTCCGTAAAAGGAGCACTTGTTATGGTTCACGGCAGGGAACTCACTGTCAGTCAGACGAAACGAAAGCGTTTTATGGCTCAGCTGGCCAGATATAAAGGGGGTGTCCTGTAATGTACCGTACGCCGCACTGGTATATTCTGCTTCGTGACATGGGACTGCTCTGGCAGGCTCTGGGAGGAGTGATGCTCTTCTGGGGTGCTCTGCCGCGGAGAAAAAATGAAAAGCTCACCTGCGCACTGTTCTGGATACTCGGGGCTGCGGGCCTCCTCCTGGCGAGGCGCTTCGACCTTCTCCTCTTGCCTTTCGGGACGAACGTCTTTATCGTTTACTTCATCTGTGCAGCCATGGTTTTTGCCTGCAGAAAGGTCTCCCCGCTGACCGCCCTGATGATTGGTGCGACCGGCTACCTGGCGCAGCAGATCTGCGGAAACCTGGAGCTGACCTTAAGAAGCGTACCGGCTGTCGGGCGCTGGATCGATTTCAGCAGCGGGATCGTCCTTCTTGATATTTTATTTTTCTCGGCAGGGTACTACCTGATCTGGGTTTTATTTCGTGCGTATGCGATTCAGGATGATCAGGAGCTGTCCCGCACTCAGAAAATCGTATTTTCCCTGATGGCGGGGCTCTTCAGCTTCGGCTTTTATTCTGTCAATCAGTATATCCGCGGCTGGGAGAACCTTGGCTGGAGCGACATCCTGCTGAATGCACTGTACTCTGCCGTCGGAGGGATCATCCTCCTTGTTATGCAGTATTCCATGGTGCGAAGACAGCGCGTGATGGCGGAGAAGAGGATCATCGAGACGCTTCTTTACACCCAGGCCAGCCAATGGAAGGCAAGCCTCGAAAGAACGCAGATCGTAAATGAAAAATACCATGACCTGAAAAAAATGGTCAATTCTTTTCGGGGAGAGATCGACAGCCGGCACCTGAACGCGATCTGTGAAGCCATTGACGCCTACGATGACCATGTGCTGACCGGAAATCAGGTGGCGGATGTGGTGCTGACCGAGAGCCGGGAGACCTGCCGCATGAATAAGATCCAGCTGACTTCATACGTGAACGGAGCGGATTTTTCTTTCATGGATATGATGGACTGGTACTCTCTCCTGAAGAACGCTCTGGATAACGCCATCGAGGCGGTCAGCTCCCTGCCCGAGGGGAAGGACCGGTTCATTTCCCTTCTGGCAAGGCGAGACGGAAATATGGCGATCCTCCATGTGGAAAACCCCTGCGGGGAGGTGGACTTTGACGGAGACCTTCCGCGGACACGGAAGGACAGAGACTACCACGGGTTTGGCATGAAAAGCATGGAGCGGGTGGCGGCGAAACACGGCGGCACGATGACCTGCCAGGTCCAGGATCATATCTTTTATCTGGACGTTGTCTTGTTTGACCTGAACGAGACTTAAGAATTATGCTGTAAAACAGCGAGTTATGCGGTTCCCATTGCGGGGGAACCGCATTTTTTATACTCTGTCTGTGCAAAAATCCCTCCGGAAGGGAAAATAAAAGAAAGGAAAGAGGAAACATGGAAACGAACAAGCAGGTTTTGAAACGCAGCCCGTTTTGGAAGATACTGACCGTTATTATCAGCATTCTTCTCGCGGTTTCCATAGTGGGTACGGCCGTTGCCATCCACTATGCGACCGTCGTCAACTGGGCTCTGGGCGTCGTGCCGTACCGCACGATCAAAGGCAGTGAGGAGGGAGATACAAACTACTTCCCCAGTGAGTTCGATGACGTCTCGCTCGTCAAGGCCGGTCAGGAGCTCTGCCGTGAGATCAGCAAAGAAGGCATCGTCCTTGCCATGAACGACGGGCTTCTTCCGCTTGCGAAAGGCACCAAAGTCGGACTTTTCAGTGAATCAACGGTAAATCTTCTCACCGCCGGTACCGGGTCCGGCAACACCGCCGCGACCGGAGAATTTACCTACTTCACCTCCATGTCGCATGCGGGACTTGTCCCGAATGAGGCGCTGTGGAAATTCTACGCAGAAGGGGCAGGCAAGGATTACCGCCGGAGCGGCCCGTCCATCACGAAGCCGGCCGATTACCTCATCAACGAAGTGAACTGGTCTGTTCTTGAGAAGGACAGCAGCTTCTCCCAGATGGTCGACAATGAGGTGGCCATCTTCAACCTCTCACGTGTTGCCGGTGAAGGATACGATATCCCCAGCGGTCTGGAAAATGCAAAGACCCAGTCTGACCTGGGTGTCATCGCAGCGACCGAGGCAGGCATGAACGGAAACGGTCTCGCACTAAACGACGATGAGAGAAGCGTCCTTGAAGGATTAAAGAACCTGAAGGATGCCGGTGCACTTAAGGGTATCGTGGTCACCATCAATGCCGCCAACATGCCCCAGGTAGATTTCTTAAAGGAAGACTACGGCGTGGATGCGGTTCTGGTCATTTCCACTACCGGTGAATGCGGTATCGATGCCCTGGGCCAGATCCTGACAGGTGCGGTAAACCCGTCCGGACATCTGGTGGATACGATCTGCTACGATAACACAAAGAATCCCGCCATGATGAATTTCGGCGAGCATCAGTACACGAACTACCGTGCCGACTACCTCGAGCAGGTCAAGAGCGGTCCTTTCTCCGAGTCCTGGATGAACCAGATGAACTATCAGGTATATCAGGAAGGTATCTACATCGGATACCGCTATTACGAGACCCGCTATGAGGATTATGTCATGCAGACCGGCAACCCGGGGGATTACACCTACGGCGATATCGTCGCGTTCCCCTTCGGTCTGGGTCTCTCTTACACGAACTTCTCCTACAGTGACTACCAGGTGGAAGATGCCGGGGACGATGTCAAGGTGACCGTTACGGTGACCAACGACGGGGATATGGCAGGCAAGGAAGTGGTGGAAGTTTATTTCCAGGCCCCCTATACCGATTATGACCGTCAGAACGGCGTGGAGAAATCCGCCGTAGAGCTTTGCGGTTATGCAAAGACCGCTCTTCTCGAGCCGGGTCAGAGCGAGACCGTGGAGATCAAAGTGTCGAAGGAAGAGCTCGCTTCCTACGATTCTAACAAGGCTAAAACGTACATCCTGGAAGACGGTGACTACTACTTTACCGTGGCGAACGGCTCCCACGCTGCTCTTCACAATATCCTCGCAGCCAAGGGCTTCACGCCGGAGAACACCGACGGACGTATGGAGCAGGCCGGCGACGAATCCCTTGTAAAGACATGGAAGCAGGCTTCTTTTGATGACAAGACCTTTGCCGTTTCCAAGGTGACCGGCGCAGAGATCACAAACCAGTTTGACGACGCGGACCTGAACCACTACGACAACGGCAGCCAGGCTATCGTCTATGTAAGCAGGAATGACTGGGAAGGCACCTATCCGACCGCAAGCGTGGAACTCACCATGTCGGAGCAGATGTTTAAGGAAGTGCAGAGCGATTATTTCCCGGAAATCGAAAACATCGATCCTGGCGAATACAAAATGCCGACATTCGGCGCCACCTACGGCCTCAAGCTCATCACAATGCGCGGAGAGCCGTATGATAACCCCATGTGGGATAAGCTTCTGGATCAGATGACCTATGAGGAAATGAAGACCCTGCTGATCCGCGGCGGCCACACCACGGCAGCCGTAAACTCCATCTCGAAGCCGGCCACCTCTGACCAGAACGGCCCGACAGGCTTCGGCACGACTTTCGTCGGCGGCGGCAAAGGAACCTCCTACCCGTCGGCCAGCATGAGAGCTCAGACCTACAACGATGACCTTGTAAGACGTCTCGGTGAGCTGATCGGCGAGGACGGTCTGCACTCCGGCATCTCCGGCTTATATGGTTTCGGCATCAATACACACCGCAGCCCGTACTCGGGAAGAAACTATGAATACTACTCCGAAGATCCCTTTATCGCAGGATCCATCGGTATGCAGGAATGCCTCGGCATCCAGTCCAAGGGCGTCATTGTGTACGAGAAGCACTGCTTCTTAAACGATCAGGAAACACACCGTGAAGGCGTGAACACCTGGTGCAACGAGCAGGCGATCCGTGAGATTTATCTTAACGCCTTCTCCAAAGTCCTTCGCGCGGATATGGGCGGTGCAAAGGCAATCATGACCGGCTTCAACCGTCTCGGCACGACATGGAACGGCGCACACTCCTATATCAACAACGTGCTCCGCGGAGAGTTCGGTTTTGACGGCTTTACCATTACCGATGCCGACTCGGATAACGAGGGCATCATCTGCACCAGCTACATGTATGCGCCGCGTGCTGTTTCCACCGGCACAGATATGTATGACGGCATGTATGACAACCACGGCCGTACAAGCCAGCTGGATGAGTACAAGAACAATGCATATGTCATGACACAGCTCCGCGAGGCTGCACACAGGATCTGCTACGTCATCGTGAATACGTCCGCCATGAACGGGATCTCCTCCAACGATATGGTTATCGCCGTGACTCCCTGGTGGCAGATTGCGATGTATGCCGCAATCGGTGTTTTCGCCCTGCTTCTTCTGATCTGTATCGTGATGCTTGTCAGGAAACCGAAGCCGGCTTCCGAGAAGAAGGGTTCGAAGAAGCTTGCCCTCATCCTGATCCCGGTCGTTCTCGCGGCAGCTCTGGGCGGTTATTTCTTCTTCGGAACACGTGGTGGCAAGGTAAATGACTTTGAAGTGAACGCTGACGGTTCCTTCCACTTTAGCGCAGGCGACAGAAGCTACATGGTGAAAGTTTATAAGAACGAGGACATCAAGGACGGCAAGCCTGCAGAAGGCGCCGAGGTGCTCGGATTCCAGTCCTCCAACGGCGGAAGCGGAAAGCTTGACTGCATCCCGTTCGGAAATGACTATGCGGTTGTTCTGTACAGTCTGGACAGCAATTACAAGGAAACCCAGGCAGCAATCGTGACCGATTACGAGAAATGCGGCGTGCTCACCGCGCCTACGGCAAGCTATCAGCCGGGTATTTTCTACATCCACACCGTCAACCGTATTGAAGTGGACCTCGAGTACGCTTTGAAGAGCGAAGCCATCACAAGCTATGAGGTGGAAACTTATACGGATGAAGCTCTCACAGAGAAAGTGCCGGAAGGCTGCGGCACGTTAACACCGTCCGTAGAAGACGGGCAGATAGTCGGAAACTTCCTGGAATTCACACCTGAAACGGGAAAGACCTACTACTTCCGCATCAAGGCTCTTGCCGACGAGTCGATCAAGGCCGAAGAGTCGGATTGGGGCCCGGTAACCAGCTTCTATGCGATGGAAGAGTAAACCTTTGTAAAATGAAAAAATGGCCCGGCCCCTCAGACCTAAGTCTGAGGGGCCGGGAATTCTATTTTATCTTCCTTCAAAAGTTCTCAGAACGTCACAGTCCTCGGTGCCGCCGTGAAGGACGAGAATGTCGCCGTCGAATCCTTAAGATACAGGACCTCGGTGTTGTCATCCGTCTCAGAGTACATGCTCCTAAGGCTCGGATTGTGGTCCAGCATATCCTTCTTGGCCTCCACGCGGTCGTCGCGGACCAGCGTCGCGGCGACGCGGAGCCACACGCCCTTGTCAAATGCGCAGATCTCCACCTTGGGGTTCGCCGCGATCTGCTTCGAGACCTCCTTCACCTTGCCGGTCTGGATGTAGAGCTTTCCCTCGAAAAGGTTTGCCGTTCCGAACGGCCGGACGCGGGGCTGGTCGCCCTCGACGGTTGCAAGGTAGTAGGTTCCGCATGCCTGCAGAAAATCACAAACTTCGTTGATAGCGCTCATAGTGTTTCCTTTCTCCGCTTTGGGCGGTTTTCATTTTAACTATCTATATTATAGAAAATGAAAACCGGTTTGTCACTAAGCCTCTGCAAGATAATTTCTTGTACTGTCCGAGATGTTGTAGCGGCAATACTGAATAACTTTTTTGTTGAATCGCCGCTTTTTTATAAAGTTGTCTGGGAGATACGCACTAATTCGCTGTAGCTCTTTATCAATCTTACGACTACTAAATCCCATTGTAATGTAATCATTTTTTGTAAAACAACCAAAAATAAATACCTCTCGAAGAATATGCCGAATATTCTCAAAATCTCTAATCATAAGTGTTGATTTCTTTAACGCCATATACTCTACACTGCGTCTTCAAAAGAACTTGTTCTTGCAGAAATAATTACTTATAACTTGGCTTCTAAACAAGAACAAATCGATTTTATTTTAAACATGATTCCGGTATTATGCCCTCCTTCAGATGTAAATACTGTAGTTAACTGGTTCAACTCAAACCAGGGGAAGGATGTTCAAACCGTGATCAATGGAATTGATTATCATGTCTATCTAAGTACAGGTGGCTCGTTAATCTTCGATATTAACATGACTCATTGGGAAGATTGGTACCTCTCTCAAGACTGATTATCTTTTTCTATCAATTATTTACATATAGCTGTTCCATTGTCTTCAGCTCAACCATAATTTGAACAGCGATATCTTTATAGTATCAGGTAAAGCGTATCCCCAACTCATCCGATCATGAGATTGTTCGGATCGAATAAAGCGGTCAATGATGCATTTTTTCACACACATAAAAGCCCCCGGCCCCAAAAAGGCCGGGAGCTTTTCAACTGACCCCTTGTGTATTAGGGTATGAGCCCTATATTTTCATTTATCGATCCTGATATTCCTCAGGTACATTAACGGCGGAAGCATCTTCCGGTAAAAGCCCTTATACCGCTCCCGGATCTCCTCCGCATTCCACCGGCTGTCTCCAAGTGCCAGAAGGATAAAAGGGACTCCAAAACAGGTGACCCTTACGCCTGTATCGGCACAGCCATTTCGCAAATAAAAACCGACCCGCCTCGTCTGCAGCTCCCTGTCCTGCGGCTCCTTCGCATACTCCGGGTTTTCTACCTCCAGAACGACGTAGGCGGTTTCGGAAATATAATCGGAAAGCAGCTTCAGCGCCTCGCTCCCGATCCCGCCGTTCCTGTACTCCGTAAAGACCGCGAAATAATCCAGCAGATACTCGTCGCCAAGGTGCACCAGCAGGACGTAGCCCGTAAGCCGGTCTCCCTCAAAGATGCCAAGGCTTTCATAAATGCCCTTTTCCATGGCGCGCAGGATCATCCGGAGCGGTTTGAGCTCTCTCCTGAGAGAAGAGGGAAATGACCCCCTCAAAACTACCCGCCGCCTCATACGTAACCGGGTCAAACTCCCCCGACTCCTCGTGGCTCCAGACACACACGACCGGCTCCGACCGGCCCTCGCGGTAGTCGAGGCAGACGTAATCGCCGCCGAAAAGCTCCGCGATCGGCAGGATTTCGACGCCGACGAGGTCTTCATTTGCCGTAAGCCGCTCCCCGATCTGGGACTCCACAACAGAAATGTCGTACTGCCCGAGCGGACTGTCCGCGACTGAGGCGAGAACGCACAGAAACCTGGTGATGCAGTAAGTCCTCCCATGGCAGAAAAATGAACCGTCTTTCGGAACCGCGCCGTTGTACTTCATCAGAAATGCGCGGCAGGCAGGCGGCAAGGTGCGGTGCCATCTCTTTTCTCGTTTCTTAAGCTCCGCTTCGTCCGGGAGCGGGAAAATGACACTCCCCTCCTGTATCGGCATTGACCAATCCTCCGATTTTATAGCTTCCATGGGGCCTCCTTTCCCTGCATTTTCACTTCAACGAATATTTTGTGCTTCTCCCGGTTCCACAGCTTTTACCTGATTTTTTGCTATAAGACCCTTCATAAGCCTGATGGATTTATCCTTTCCCCAACCTAATGTTTCTGCAGCTTCACGACTTGACAACATTCTTCCTCCATCGAGCAAACCAATTAACCTTCTCTCATCATCACTTAGCTCGATTGATTCTTTTTGAATTGGAAGAATGACTGTAATTGAATTTTCGGTGATTTGAAAATCAGGCTTCACTACATATTTTTTATATGACTTCCACCTTAAACATTTTCTTTAGTATAACACAAGCGAGTCAGAAATACGACAAAACTTTTTTCGTCGCACTTCTGTCGCCTCAATCAGACACATTTATTATTTTCGTCGGTTTTGTTCCCGCTTATAGGATACGAGCTTTCTCACCCAAACAAAGAATTCGTGAAAATCAGTCTTTGAAAAGCGGAACATAATAACAGGCAGTTTCTGTAAAATGAAAAGCCGGATCGCCGCATCAACTTGATTTATTCGCAGGATTCCCGCAGTTGCATAGTTGTAAATTTTATTTCGAAAATCCCCCCGCTTATCTGCTCTGTTGCTATCTTATATTATTTGTTGCAGATTCACTTCATTTTCCTCATTCTGATGAAACCTTCCTCATTTTGTTGCAAATACGCTATATAGTATTGATAAACACGCAACCTATCAGTATGATAATTATAATTCCATTGAAAAACATCGACAACCTAAACACCTATAAAAAGGAGCGCTGCTGTCAATGAGCGAAAACGAACAGGTCAAAATTGATTTCTTAAGAAGACGAATGATTTCCCTCCGGGAAAAAAATAATAAATCCCAAACAGAAATGGCAAACCTTTTATATTGTAATAACCTGAATCCGTGAAGTTCGTACTTTTTATAAGCAGCTCATGTTTCAGAGCTGCTAAAGCCATTCCTTTAATGCTTCAAAACCATTGTTATTGACTTGCTCAAAGCTAACTGCCTCTTAGGAAGCGAGGCCTCCGTTAGTCAAAACATTATTAAAACCCAAAAAGGGTACAAAAAGAAAGCCGCCGCCTCAAGCCGTGTTTGAAAGGGTCTGTACAATTAGTTTTTTGGGGCTTTTTCAAAGGCAGGGCCATA